>JALAGK010000543.1 GCA_022712475.1 Enterobacteriaceae bacterium | reverse complement strand
CGCGGCGGGTTTAAAAATACTTAACATGAAGCCTCCGTGGCCAGGATTCTGTTTTTATCTAACCAAAGAAAGAGCAGCGTTCCTGAAAAACATCTTGATGTTCTTTTTCGCGCCTGAGATTCGGCGTTACGCGTGCTGCTCTCTCTGAAATATCGCACATCGTGTTACATTTTTATTAAAAACAGATCGTTTATGTGCTTAAACGCACATAAAATTTTTCCTTTTCTTTCGAAAATGCGCATTTCGCAACAAATTATACGTCTTAAGAGGTAGGAAAAAGGCGACAGCGTGTCGCCTGAAAGGAAGTGGTTTACGGCGTGACGATATGTTCATAGACGTGCACCCAGCCATAATGTGCCCGCAGTGGCTCGCCGCTCAGCCAGCGGCGTAGCAAATTCAACGCCATCACGACGCAGGTGTCCTGGTGCACGCGCGATGCGCGGTTACTGAGGCTAAACCCCGCACGCACAGCCTGCCCACCTTGTGCACTGTGAATGACGTAGTTCATGCTATCGTCGCCCGCCTGTGCCACCAACAAAACCACATCAGCCCGGGTCCGTGCAGCGAAATCGGCCGCACGTTGCAGACTACGTTCCAGCGTTTCTGGCTGTGAGGGCAATACCTCGGCGTATACCGGCGTGACGCCACCATCACCCAACTGCCAGCACAATAGCCCGTTGCTGAACTGCTCACTCACCGCAAGACTCTGCCCGCACGTAGCCAGAAGCTCACCTACCGACGCGGCAAGCCCTGCCGTGCCTTCAAAAATGAGGCTGTCTCCCGCCTCCCGCTTCACGTCCTCCCAGACCCGCAGCATTTCCTCACGCCTGGCTGCCGGGCCAGTAAGTTTGAGCTCAATAATGGGCGCACTGGAGCGATAACCCAGCACCACATCGGCGGGCAGTGCGAGCGTATCAAGCTGCTGCGCCAGGCTGCTTTCACCACGTCCAAACGTCGTTAAGCGCAGACACAGCGGCGGCTCTGCAAGCGTAAAACGGGCGCGCAAACGCGGCACGATTTGTTGCTCCACCATCACCTTAAACTCTGAAGGAACACCTGGCGTAAAAAAGATAAGGCAGCGGTTGAGCGTTATCGCAAATCCACAGGCAGTTCCAACCGGGTTATCGATCATCTCGCTACCGGCAGGCAGTTGCGCCTGTTTGCGATTTGACGGTGCCATTTCTCTGCCGCGCTCAGCAAAATACTGCGTCATACGCGCCAGCCATTCGGCACTTTCCACCAACGGCTGGCCCAGTGCCCGTGCTGCTGCCTCGGCGCTCAGGTCATCACTGGTCGGCCCCAGTCCACCGTTTACAATCAGCACATCCGCATGCTGGCTTCGCTCACGCAACGCCGCCTCTAAGGCATCAAGCGCATCCCCAACCGTGCTGCGCCCACACATCGGCAATCCCTGACTAAACAGATAGTCCGCAAGCCAGGCCGCGTTGGTATCCACTATCTGGCCGTGCAGCACTTCGTCACCTGTAGACAGCATTTCAATCTTTATCATTCATTAGCTCCACGTCACATTTCGGAGGAATATTTGGCAATATCACTCAACCGCTCGATTAATGTGCTACTCGTCGGGTAAAATCTCCGATTTTTGTAATATATTCAAAAACGCCTCGCTTCGTCTGACAGAGAAAGGGTATGACTGTAATAGAAAAAGCCGAATTGCCGCAAACAGGCCAACGGTAAAGAATGTCGTCAGCAGGCCATCCGTCTGATTCACGCACGACTTTCAATATCTTACTCCTAAGGAGACTAATGATGAGCAAGAAAGGATTAACCACCGCCTCTGGCGCTCCCGTAGCGTATAACAATAACGTTGCTACAGCCGGAAAACGCGGTCCCATGCTGTTGCAGGATGTCTGGTTCCTTGAAAAGCTGGCGCATTTTGATCGTGAAGTTATCCCGGAACGCCGCATGCACGCTAAAGGTTCCGGTGCTTACGGTACCTTCACCGTGACTCACGATATTTCCTCTTACACCCGCGCAAAAATCTTCTCCGACATTGGCAAAAAAACCGACCTGTTCATTCGTTTCTCCACCGTTGCCGGTGAACGCGGGGCAGCCGATGCTGAACGTGATATCCGTGGCTTCTCCATTAAGTTTTACACCGAAGAAGGTAACTGGGATCTGGTGGGCAACAACACACCCGTGTTTTACCTGCGTGACCCGCTGAAGTTCCCGGACCTCAACCACGTTGTCAAACGCGATCCGCGTACTAACCTGCGCAACCCAACCTACAAGTGGGACTTCTTCTCACTACAGCCAGAAACCCTGCACCAGTTGACCATCGACTACAGCGACCGCGGCCTGCCTCGTTCCTATCGTCATATGCACGGTTTTGGTAGCCATACCTTTAGCTTCATCAACAGCAACAACGAACGTTACTGGGTGAAATTCCACCTGAAAAACCAGCAGGGCATTGAAAACCTGATGGATGACGAAGCCAAACGTCTGGTCGCAGAAGACCGTGAAAGCTCACAGCGTGACCTGTTTGAGGCCATTGAAAACGGCGATTACCCGCGCTGGACGCTGTTTGTGCAGATAATGCCGGAAGCCGAAGCGTCTAAAGTCCCATACAACCCGTTTGACCTGACCAAAGTCTGGCCGCACGGTGACTACCCGCTGATTGAAGTGGGCGTGCTGGAGCTAAACCGTAACCCTGACAACTATTTTGCTGAAGTTGAGCAGCTTGCCGTCTCGCCGGCAAACGTGGTGCCGGGCATTAGCTTCTCACCAGACCGTATGTTGCAGGGCCGTCTGTTCTCCTACGGCGATGCACACCGCTACCGCCTGGGCGTTAACCATCATCAGATCCCGGTCAACGCCCCGCGCTGCCCGTTCCACAACTATCATCGCGATGGCGCAATGCGCGTTGATGGCAATAGTGGTAACGGCCCGACCTATGAGCCGAACAGCTTTGGTGTCTTCCAGGAGCAGCCGGACTTTAGCGAGCCGCCACTGTCACTCGAAGGTGCCGCCGACCACTGGAACCAACGCGAAGATGAAGACTACTTCAGCCAGCCGCGCGCGCTGTTCGAACTACTGAGCAAAGAAGAGCACCAGCGTATGTTTGACCGTATCGCCAGCGAACTGGTGCAGATCCCGGAATTTATCCAGGAGCGCCAGATTGGCCTGTTTAGCCAGGTTCATCCTGAATACGGCGCAGGCGTTGCGGCAGCGCTTGAAGCACTGAAAAACGCCAAGTAACTCATACCGTTACGTTGTTAACCGCGGGGGCCTGATGGCTCCCGTTTTTTTGCGCAACAGCAGCAAGTACCTGCGGTTAAAAAAGGCCGCCAGTAAATGGCGGCAAGGACTGTCAACCGGAGCTGTCGACGTAACAGCCCAGGATTTGGGTAATACCCTCAGCCGTGAGGCTGAAAAACCTTTTATTCACTCTGCCGCCGCAGGCCCGGTGGCATTGCATTACTTAAGCCTGCCTTTGATGGTTTCCACCATCGCATTTCCCGAAATGCCGTAGCGGTCATGCAGCGTGGGCAACGCCCCGGCGTCAAGGAACGCATCAGGTAGGGTGATAGTGCTGAATGCCGCATGCACGC
This sequence comes from Enterobacteriaceae bacterium, assembly GCA_022712475.1. GTDB lineage: Bacteria > Pseudomonadota > Gammaproteobacteria > Enterobacterales > Enterobacteriaceae > Tenebrionibacter. The sequence goes on along the minus strand of JALAGK010000543.1, from coordinate 2,452 downwards.
CTTCACGCATCAGGAGCGATGCCACGGCCTCACTTAACCCGCCCACGCAGGTGTGGTTTTCGGCGGTGATAACCAGCCGCCCGGGTTTTGACGCCTGTTCAAGAATGGCTTTTTCATCCAGCGGTTTGATGGTTGGCACATGCAGCACCGCCACGCTCACGTTATCCTTACGCAGCTTTTCCGCCGCTTCCAGCGCGCGCATGGTCATCAGGCCGGAGGAAATAATCAGCACGTCACGCCCGTCTTCGAGCAAACGCGCCTTGCCAATCTCAAACTTGTAGTCGTACTTCTCAAGCACCACCGGCACCTTACCGCGCAGCAAACGCATATAAACCGGCCCGTTATGCTCAGCCATTGCCGGTACCGCCTGCTCAATTTCAATAGCATCACAGGGATCGATAACGGTCATACCCGGAATACCACGCATAATGGCAATGTCTTCCGTAGCCTGATGGCTCGGACCGTAGCCGGTAGTCAGACCCGGCAGCGCGGCGCAGATTTTTACGTTCAGCTGCTCTTCAGCAATCACCTGATGGATAAAATCATAGGCGCGACGCGTGGCGAACACAGCATAGGTCGTGACAAACGGCGTAAAACCCTCTTTAGCCATACCGCCAGCCGCACCCATCAGCAATTGCTCTGCCATTCCCATCTGGAAAAAACGCTCAGGGTGCGCCTGGGCAAAAATATGCAGATCAGTATATTTAGACAAATCCGCCGTCATACCAACGATGTCCGGGCGTGAATTCGCGAGCTCCACCAGCGCGTGGCCAAACGGTGCAGCGCGAGTTTCCTGGCCTTCCTCCGCGATAGAAGCAATCATCGCGGACGTCGTCAGACGCGGTTTGTTCTGCGTGCTCTGGCTCATGCTTTCACTCCTTCCGGTTTATTGGCATCCAGTACCGCAATGGCTTTTTGCCATTCATCTGCATCAACGCGAATAAAGTGGTTCTTATCGCGGGTTTCAAGGAACGGCACGCCCTTGCCCATCAGGGTGTCGCACAGGATAACGCGCGGCTTCTGCTCAGGATAATCACGCGCTTTTTCAAACGCCTCAACGACCGCAGCAACGTCGTTGCCGTTAATGCGCTGCACAAACCAGCCAAACGAAGCCCACTTCTCTTCCAGCGGTTCAAAGCCGAGAATTTTGCGCGAATCACCATCGGCCTGCTGTTTATTGATATCAACGATATTAATTAGCCTGGACAGCCCGTAGTGCGCGGCCGACATTGCCGCTTCCCAGACTGAACCTTCGTCCAACTCGCCATCAGACATTGAGTTAATCACCAGCACGCGACTACCCTTTTGCTTCACGCCCAGCGCCATGCCAACCGCGATACTCAGCCCCTGCCCGAGTGAACCACCGGAAATTTCCATGCCAGGCGTATAAGTCGCCATACCGGACATCGGCAAACGACTGTTGTCAAAACCGTAGGTCTCAAGCTCATCTTCGGGAATAATGCCCGCCTCAATCAGCGCGGCGTAATAAGCAATCGCGTAATGCCCGTGGGAAAGCAGAAAGCGGTCACGCGCTTCCCACTCCGGCTCCTGCGGGCGAAAGTTCATGATGTGGGCGAAGGCCGTTGCCAGTACATCTGCGTAACCCAGCGCCTGCCCGATATAGCCCTGCCCCTGGACTTCGCCCATGCGCAGGGCGTAGCGGCGAATGCGCCACGCTGCCGCGGCAACTTTTTGAATATCCGTTTGCGACATGATGATTCCCCAATTAGTGAATTAACATTCCGCCGTTCACGTCGAGCGTGATGCCGGTGGAATAAGCCGCCAGGTCACTGCCAAGGAACAACGCAGCGTTAGCAATATCCGACGCTTCACCAAGGCGATTTAACGGAATACCGGCCACAATCCCAGCCTTCATCTCGTCACTCAGTTTGCCTGCGGTGATATCGGTCTGAATCAGGCCTGGCGTGATGCAGTTAACACGCACGTTATCCGGCCCCAGTTCGCGCGCCATGGCTTTTGCCAGGCCCAGAACGCCGGCTTTTGCAGCGCTGTAGTGCGGGCCCCCGAAAATACCACCACCGCGCTGGGCGGAAACGGAGGAGATACAGACAATGCTGCCGGATTGTTGCGCGCGCATGGTGGGAATGACCGCCTGCGACATTATCAGCGTGCCGCGCAGGCTGACATCTAGCACGGCATCGTAGTTGTCGCGCTTGATATCCATAAGCTTAATGGGCTGGGTGATGCCCGCGTTATTCACCAGAATATCCACGCGGCCATATTTCGCCAGCACCTGCTCCATTGCCGCGCTCACCTGCTGCTCATTCGCGACGTTTGCCGCCACGCCCAAGTGCTGTTCGCCGAGCATAGCCGCCGCTTTTTGGCTGGCCCCGGCATCAAGGTCAATTAACACCACTTTCGCGCCCTGTTCAGCAAACAATTTAGCGGTGGCAAACCCTAAACCGCGCGGGGAGGCCGCGCCAGTAATAAT
>JALAGK010000542.1 GCA_022712475.1 Enterobacteriaceae bacterium | reverse complement strand
ATATGTGGAAAAGACAGCAAACAAGGACGATAAAAATGAAACTTCAATATGAAATACTGAAATCCTCTACAGGCGCGCCTATAAAAATGTGGACACAGGGCGTACCGGTTGAACCCGAAGCCAAACAACAGTTGCTCAACACAGCCAGCATGCCTTTTATTTTTAAACACATGGCGGTGATGCCTGATGTGCATCTGGGCAAAGGCTCAACCATTGGCAGCGTCATTCCGACGCGTGGCGCCATCATTCCGGCCGCCGTTGGCGTTGATATCGGCTGCGGGATGATTGCCGTTCGAACCTCTCTGGTTGCAGCCGATCTGCCCGATAACCTGCACGGCCTGCGCAGTGCCATTGAGCAGGCTGTGCCGCATGGGCGCAGCAGTACGCGCAGCAAACGCGATAAAGGCGCCTGGCATGACACACCCGCAGATGTGGATGCCCACTGGGCGCAGCTGGCAACGCGGTTTAAAAGCCTGACGGATAAGTATCCTCAGTTGCTCAAAACCAATAATCGCCAGCATCTGGGTACACTTGGTACAGGCAATCATTTCATTGAGATCTGCCTGGATGAGGCTGACCGGGTTTGGGTCATGTTGCACAGCGGCTCGCGTGGCGTAGGGAATGCCATAGGTAGCCTGTTTATAACGCTTGCACAACAGGATATGCAGCAGCACATTGCCAATCTTCCTGACCGCAACCTCGCGTACTTCAGTGAAGGAAGCCGCCATTACGAGGATTACCTGGAAGCGGTAGGTTGGGCACAGGATTATGCGCATCACAACCGCGAGGTCATGATGAATCGCGTGCTCGGCTCCCTGTCGGCCTGCATCACTAAACCTTTTGTGACGCATCAGGAGGCAGTTAACTGCCATCATAACTATGTGCAGCAAGAGCAGCATTTTAATGAGCAGGTGCTTGTCACGCGTAAAGGCGCGGTGTCTGCGCAAAAGGGACAGATGGGCATCATTCCCGGTTCGATGGGCGCAAAAAGTTTTATCGTGAGAGGGCTGGGCAATGAAGAGAGTTTCTGCTCATGCAGTCATGGTGCTGGACGCACCATGAGCCGGACTGCCGCTAAAAACCGCTTCACCGTTGACGATCAGATACGTGCGACGGCTCACGTTGAGTGCCGCAAAGACCGTGACGTGATTGACGAAATACCCATGGCATATAAAGACATCGATGCCGTTATGGCAGCGCAGTCTTCACTGGTCGAAATCGTTCACACGCTGCGCCAGGTGGTGTGTGTAAAAGGATAAAAGAAAAATGGACATAACCACAGCCATACATGGCGTCAGTGAACCAATGCGCGAGCGCATTCGCACCGTCCTGCGCCAGATAGAAGTCGAGAAAGAGGTGCGGGTGCTGTTCGCCTGTGAATCGGGCAGCCGCGGATGGGGCTTTGCCTCCGAGGACAGTGATTATGACGTGCGATTTATCTATGTTCACAAACCGCAGTGGTATCTGCGTGTTGACTCGCCGCGAGATGTTATCGAAAAGCCCATTGACGCTGAGCTTGATGTTTGCGGCTGGGAATTACGAAAAGCGCTTGGTCTGTTAAAGCGTGCTAACCCCACGCTTATTGACTGGCTGGACTCGCCGGTCATCTACCGGCAGGACGACGAGGTGATGGCACGCATAAATGCGCTCAGTAAGCGTTTCTTTTCACCGGAACGTGCGCGCTGGCACTACCGCGCAATGGCACATAAAAACTTTCATCATTACCTGCAGGGCGACCAGGTCAGGCTGAAAAAATACTTCTATGTGCTGCGCCCGCTTCTGGCAGTGCGCTGGATAGAAGCCGGTAAAGGCGCGCCGCCTATGCGCTTTGAGCAACTGCTACGGAGAACCGTGCAGGAAGGGCCATTATTGCAGGATATCGCGGAGTTACTCGCGGCTAAACAACGTACCGGTGAAGCGCTATATGGGCCACGTCGCCCGGTGCTTCACGCCTTTATCGAGGCTGAACTGGCTCGCGCAGAAGTCACCCTGGCCCCGCCTGCACATAAGCGCGATGACGCGCTGCTGGATGCATTGCTGTTTGACACCGTACTGGGAAAGAATATTTAACAGGGAAGGAATATGAAAAGCTGGTTTAACAAATTACTGGGGATAAAACCACAGCAGGCATTTCCCATTGTCTGGGATACACAATTGCCATCAATCTACACGCGCCTTGAACCAACCTATGCCCAGCCGCACCCGCTGGCATGGGATAACAACCTTGTGGCCTGTGAACCCTTAGGTGACTCAAATGAAGCATTTTGGGCCGCTGGCGCGCTGGATGGCACGATGATTTATCACTTTGGAACCGCAAGCGACAATGACGTCGCAGGTGAAATACTTGCTGCGCTAAAAGCGGTGCTCAACCATCCAGACCAGAACAGCATGCAGACGTTTTATAACCTCATCAACGAGGGATCACCGCTGCATTATATTGATGACGTGCTCAAAGCCATCCCACAATCTCAGGAACTGAATGCGCAAAAGTTAAGAGAGCTGGCCTTTATGCTGTGCACCCAAAGCCCTGACAGGAACCCGGTAAAATTTGCTATGGCTCTGCTGGCGTACTTTCCACAGCAGCGTAGCGTTGACGTATTACAGGTTCTGGGACGCCATGACGAGTTTACGCTTTATGCTGTGGTTGCGCTGCGCGCTATCGTTGAACCAGAGCACTATGCTGCTACCTGGTTTGCTATGGCACAACGGGTAAACGGCTGGGGGCGTGTACATCTCATGGAAAGAATACCTGAGACGCTGGATGCAACAATACAAGGCTGGCTGCTGCGCGAAGGTTTTTCTAATTCCGTCATGAATGAATACACTGCCGTGAACTGCGCCGTCCGTGGCGGACTGCTTGAAGCACTGACAACAGAACACGACGACGCATTGTTACTGGGAGCGGCAGAAATACTGCATGCCTTGATAAACGAAGGTGCGGTTTCCGGCATGTCAGTTTATGACGATGGCGAGCAGGCCTGCCTGGCGTATTTACATAATATTCTGGAGTATCAGCCTGCTCATCCGTTGCACTACCTGACCACAAAGCGAATTAGTGAGTGGGTTCGCAGTGAAGAATCTCAGGATACCGGGCTCTCCTCACAGTTGATAGCAATGTGCACGCAAGTACTGGCCTTAGCGGTATGGAGTGACATTACCACTCAGGCTCTGGCAGGCGAAGAAGGTTACGCGTTCAATCTTGCCATTGATGTGTGTCGCGATCGCCAGGTGGATCCCTTCCCTTACTTGTTTGAGCGCCAGAGTGATAAACCCGAAAGTGCACTCTGGTATCAAATGATGCAGACAGAGGATCCTGGTCAGGCTTATCAGGTATGTTGCCTGGCAGAAGCCCAGATTGATCTCAGCGCAATAGCAAGTGGGCCTGCTCTTAGCAGCGGAACAGGGCTGCAATGGACGGCTCACCGCCACCTGGATTCGGTATTACAGGAGTTAAAACGCTTCCCGGAGATGGGCTGGCCTTTACTTGAGACTGCCTTGCAAAGCCCGGTCATAAGAAACCGCCAGATGGCAATTAACGCTCTCGAAACATGGCCGGTGAAGAGTCTGTTTATACATCGTGAGTTTATTGAGCAATGCATTAACGCAGAACCCCATGAAGAAGTGCAACAGCGATTGGTAAACCTACGAGACTCGCTTTGCGACCTCACTTAAACAATAAAACCCGCGTAAAGCGGGTTTTACAGATATAAGAACATCGTCACTGCGGCGGAAATGAAGCCCGTTTCTGAGATAACGGGTATCATTTTCTGTTTATTTGTGAAGTCGATAGAACATAACCCGGGCCCCTGATACATAGGAGCCTGTATCATTTTATGGCTTAGGGTTATTATCGCCAAAAAGGAAAATGCAATGGCACGAAGAAATGAGCTTCAGGGAATAGCCAACTACCTTAATGGCAGTTTCATCAGTCGAAATAATGAATTCCGGGGATACTGGTCCATCGGGCAGTTAAAAACTTTCGCTATGAGCAGCGACAAAAAGATAGTGAGAATTTCAATACCCACAAGAAATGCTTACGCCCATTGTGAATTATTGAATTCTATCGAGAGGCATTATGCGCGCATATTTGAGAAACTGTTAAACAAACAAAAAATTCCTGCCTTCTGGGT
>JALAGK010000541.1 GCA_022712475.1 Enterobacteriaceae bacterium | reverse complement strand
TTTTTAAGATTATTACCGAATTACATGTAAAGACTACACACAGCATTTCGTGAACTGATGAATTAATCAGTTTATTCATTACGTAAACTCACTTACGCCGTTACTATGAATCGATATCACATTAAATACTGGTCATGGCTCAGCGTCTTTAGTCTGTCTGTGGCATTCTGGGCGCAGCTTATCTGGATTATCACCCGCTAAATAAAAACGCCCGGCAAAAGCCGGGCGTTTCTTTTCATTAGCTTAGCCTCGGGGCAAGGGTTTAGCATTTTGGGTTGTTATCAAAACGTTACATCTCTTTTGTGTTATCTTTAAAGACAAACCCAAGTTCATTGCGGGTTTCTCTTTTCATGGTAAATGGAGGAGTTATGTCGTCAACCCTACGCGAAGCCTGCCGGGAAATACTGCAGGTACACAATAAAAATTACCACTTCTATAGCCTCGCCAAAGCCGAATCCGTGCTGGGCGAGCTATCCCGTCTGCCAAAGTCCCTGAAAGTCCTGCTCGAAAACCTGCTGCGCTGGCAGGATGGCGACTCTGTTACTCAGGAAGATATCCAGGCGCTGGCGGACTGGTTAAAAACCGCCCATGCAGAACGTGAAATTGCTTACCGCCCGGCACGCGTATTAATGCAGGATTTTACTGGTGTACCTGCGGTGGTGGATCTTGCTGCCATGCGTGAAGCCGTCAAGCGTCTGGGTGGTGATGTGGACAAGGTTAACCCGCTGTCACCGGTTGACCTTGTCATTGACCACTCGGTCACGGTAGACCATTTTGGTGATGATGAGGCGTTTGGTGCCAACGTTAAGCTTGAAATGGCGCGTAACCATGAACGCTATGTGTTTCTGCGTTGGGGCCAGCAGGCTTTCAGCCGCTTTAGCGTTGTGCCGCCAGGCACCGGCATTTGTCATCAGGTCAACCTGGAATATCTGGGGAAAACCGTATGGAGTGAAGAGCAAAACGGCGAGACCGTGATTTATCCTGACACGCTGGTCGGTACTGACTCCCACACGACAATGATCAATGGCCTTGGCGTACTGGGCTGGGGCGTGGGGGGGATTGAAGCTGAGGCCGCAATGCTTGGCCAGCCGGTTTCAATGCTTATTCCCGATGTGGTGGGTTTTAAACTCACCGGTAAATTGCGTGAGGGCATTACTGCGACCGATCTGGTCCTGACCGTGACGCAGATGCTGCGCAAACATGGTGTGGTCGGTAAGTTTGTTGAATTCTATGGTGATGGGCTGGACTCGCTGCCGTTGGCCGACCGTGCGACCATCGCAAACATGGCGCCGGAGTATGGTGCTACCTGCGGCTTTTTCCCGGTAGATGGCGTGACGCTTGACTACCTGCGCCTCAGTGGGCGTAGCGATGAGCAGGTCTCACTGGTCGAGGCGTATGCCAAATCGCAGGGCATGTGGCGTAATTCGGGTGATGAACCCGTATTTACCAGCACGCTTGCACTGGATATGGCTAAGGTAGAGGCAAGCCTTGCCGGGCCGAAGCGTCCGCAGGACCGCGTGGCGCTGGGCGATGTACCAAAAGCGTTTAAGGCCAGTGAAGAACTGGAAATAAATACTGCCGGGAACGCTCGCCAACCCGTACCGTATACGCTTGACGGTAAGCATGAGCAGTTGCCTGACGGTGCCGTGGTGATTGCTGCCATAACGTCCTGTACCAACACATCCAACCCGAGTGTGCTGATGGCGGCCGGTCTGCTGGCGAAAAAGGCCGTGGAGTGCGGACTGGTACGCAAACCGTGGGTTAAGGCATCGCTTGCGCCCGGCTCGAAGGTGGTTTCGGACTACCTGGCGAAAGCAAAACTGACGCCCTATCTCGATGCGCTTGGTTTTAACCTTGTAGGCTATGGCTGCACCACCTGCATTGGTAACTCAGGTCCACTACCAGAACCGATTGAGCAAGCAATTCGCAAAGCGGACCTGACAGTCGGCGCGGTGCTTTCTGGTAACCGCAACTTTGAAGGGCGTATCCATCCGCTGGTCAAAACTAACTGGTTGGCGTCACCGCCGCTGGTGGTTGCCTATGCACTGGCGGGCAACATGAATGTGAATTTAACAAGTGAGCCACTTGGTGAAGACAAAGAGGGCAAACCGGTTTATCTGAAGGATATCTGGCCGTCGACGCAGGAAATCAGCCAGGCAGTAGCGCAAGTGTCCACCGCCATGTTTCGTAAGGAATACGCCGAGGTATTTGAAGGAACGCCAGAGTGGAAGCAGATTGAGGTTGATGCATCTGACACCTATTGCTGTTAGGAAGACTCCACCTACATTCGCCTGACCCCGTTCTTTGATGAAATGGGGGCAAAGCCTGAACCCGTGAAAGATATTCACGGGGCGCGGCTGCTGGCCATTCTCGGTGACTCGGTCACGACTGACCATATCTCCCCAGCGGGCAGCATCAAAGCCGACAGCCCGGCCGGGCATTACCTTCAGGCGCACGGCGTGGCGCGTGAAGATTTCAACTCCTATGGATCACGGCGTGGCAACCATGAAGTGATGATGCGCGGCACGTTTGCTAATATTCGTATTCGTAACGAAATGGTGCCTGGCGTGGAAGGCGGTATGACGCGCCAGTTGCCAGGAAACGACGTAGTGGCTATCTACGATGCGGCGATGACCTATAAAGCACAGGGTATTCCCCTGGCGGTGATTGCGGGCAAAGAGTACGGCTCAGGTTCAAGCCGTGAC
>JALAGK010000540.1 GCA_022712475.1 Enterobacteriaceae bacterium | reverse complement strand
CGCGTGCCGACGAGCTGATTGCGCAGGGCATTATCACCGACGGCATGATTGTGAAAGTGAACGCGGCGCTCGATGCTGCGCGCACGTTAGGCCGCCCGGTAGATATCGCCTCCTGGCGCCATGCTGAGCAGCTTCCCTCTTTGTTTAACGGTGTGCCGATTGGTACCCGGATTATTGCGTAATTCAAAGCTTTTAAAGGAAAAAAGAATGAAAAATCACGGCATAAAAAAAGTGGTACTGGCTTACTCCGGCGGCCTGGACACCTCAGCTATCATTCCGTGGCTGAAAGAAAACTATGAAGGGTGTGAAGTGGTCGCCTGCGTGGTGGACATCGGCCAGGATCGTGACGACCTCAAAGGTGTTGAGCAGAAAGCGCTGCGTTCTGGCGCAGTCGAGTGCTATGTCGTGGACGCGCGTGAAGAGTTCATCAGCGATTACGTGTATCCGGTGTTGCAGTCCGGTGCGCTGTATGAAGGCAGCTATCTGCTGGGTACCTCAATGGCGCGTCCGCTGATTGCCAAAGCGCTGGTTGATGTGGCGAAGAAAGTGGGCGCAGACGCGCTGTGCCATGGTGCTACCGGTAAAGGTAACGATCAGGTGCGTTTTGAGTCCGCCTGGGCTGCCCTGGCGCCAGAGCTTAAAGTGATTGCGCCGTGGCGTGAGTGGAACCTGCGTTCCCGTGAAGCGCTGCTCGATTACCTGAAAGAGCGCGATATCCCGACCACAGCATCGCTTGAGAAGATTTACAGCCGTGACGAGAACGCCTGGCACATCTCAACAGAAGGTGGCGTACTGGAAAGCCCGTGGAATGCGGCTAACAAAGATTGCTGGGTCTGGACGGTAGATCCGAAAGAAGCACCGGACCAGGCAGAGCAGGTCACGGTAAAAGTGGAACACGGCAAAGTGGTGGCGGTAAACGGCGAAGCGCTGAGCCCGTTCCAGTGTCTGGAAAAACTCAACCAGATTGGTGCTAAACACGGCGTAGGCCGCGTGGATATCGTGGAAAACCGTCTGGTGGGCATTAAGTCACGTGGCTGTTATGAAACTCCAGGGGGCACCATCATGATGGCCGCGCTGCGCGGCGTTGAGCAGCTGGTACTGGATCGCGACAGCTTCAAATGGCGTGAGCAGGTTGGCCTGGAAATGTCTTATGTGGTTTACGATGGCCGTTGGTTTGCCCCGCTGCGCCAGTCTTTGCAGGCTGCCGCTGAATCACTCGCCCAGGAGGTTAATGGTGAAGTGGTGCTGGAACTGTACAAAGGCCGTGTGACCGCGATTCAGAAGAAATCGCCAAATAGCCTGTACAACGAAGAGTTCGCCACCTTCGGTGAAGATGAAGTGTACGACCACAGCCACGCTGGCGGCTTTATCCGCTTGTTCTCTTTGTCATCACGTATCCGTGCGCTGAACGAGAAAAAGCGTTAATCGGGCTTATTGACGAGTGGTACCACAGGCCCGGGCATCTGTCCGGGCCTGCTATTAACGGCCTTCGGGCAACAGATTCAGATGAAATGGAGCATGACTATGGCACTTTGGGGTGGGCGTTTTACTCAGGCAGCGGACCAGCGGTTCAAGCAGTTTAATGACTCTCTGCGTTTTGACTATCGCCTGGCTGAGCAGGATATCGTCGGCTCTGTTGCCTGGTCCAAAGCGCTGGTGACCGTAGGCGTGCTTAGCGCTGATGAGCAGCAGCAGTTGGAAGGTGCGCTGAACGCGCTTCTGGCGCAAGTGCAGGCCAATCCGCAACAGATTCTTGAAAGCGATGCAGAAGATATTCACAGCTGGGTGGAAGGTAAACTTATTGAGAAAGTCGGCCAGCTGGGTAAGAAACTGCATACCGGGCGCAGCCGTAACGACCAGGTGGCGACCGACCTTAAATTGTGGTGTAAGGAGCAGGCAACGGTACTGCTGAGTGCCAACCGGGAGCTACAGCAGGCGTTGGTGGAGACCGCGCAGGCAAACCAGGATGCGGTCATGCCAGGTTACACCCACTTACAACGCGCGCAACCGGTGACTTTTGCCCACTGGTGCCTGGCCTACGTTGAGATGCTGGCGCGTGATGAAAGCCGCCTGCAGGATACCGTGAAGCGTCTGGACGTTAGCCCACTGGGTAGTGGCGCGCTGGCTGGCACGGCTTATGATATTGACCGCGAGCAACTGGCAGACTGGCTTGGCTTTGCCTCAGCGACCCGTAACAGTCTCGACAGTGTGTCTGACCGCGATCACGTACTGGAGCTGCTCTCAAATGCCTCTATTGGCATGGTGCACCTGTCGCGCTTTGCCGAAGACCTGATTTTCTTTAATTCTGGCGAAGCGGGCTTTGTGGAGCTCTCTGACCGCGTGACCTCTGGTTCATCACTGATGCCGCAGAAGAAAAACCCGGATGCGCTGGAGCTTATTCGTGGTAAATGTGGCCGCGTGCAGGGCGCACTCACGGGCATGATGATGACGCTTAAAGGCCTGCCGCTGGCGTACAATAAAGATATGCAGGAAGACAAAGAAGGTCTGTTTGACGCGCTCGATACCTGGCTTGACTGCCTGCACATGGCAGCGCTGGCGCTGGACGGTATTCAGATTCGTCGCCCCCGCTGTCAGGAAGCGGCGCAGCAGGGTTACGCGAACGCAACGGAGCTTGCGGATTATCTGGTGGCAAAGGGTATTGCGTTTCGTGAAGCGCACCATATCGTGGGTGAGGCGGTTGTTGAAGCCATTCGCCAGGGTAAACCGCTGGAGGGGCTGGCACTGGCCGACCTGCAGAAATTCAGTAATGTGATTGCTGATGACGTCTATCCGGTGTTGTCGCTACAGTCCTGCCTGGATAAGCGTAGTGCTAAGGGCGGGGTTGCCCCACAGCAAGTTGCACAGGCCATTGCGGATGCGCAAAAGCGTCTTGGCTGATAAACGGTTTAACTTATGAGACAGATAATGCTGGTCGCTTAAGGCCAGCATTTTTTTTGCAGGTGCGGTTGCCTGGCAGGTGAACGTAAACAACGGGCAAAAAAAAGCGGACATATCATCATGTCCGCAAAAAGTTCACGTTGGCTTATTTTGGCGTTTTCTGTCAGAACATGTGCTCTGGCAAATCGCGCCGGGTCGTTAGTCAGTTCAGAGAGTTACTCTGCAGAGAGCTTCACCCGGGGCAACCGTGATGAAGGCCTCTGTTAGGACCTATTATGTATTACGGGACTTGATAGGGATAATCGTTGGTTGCTATGCTATCTATCGCCATGAACTATCGTGGCGGCGGAGGATGAGTAATGAATATTCGTGACCTTGAATACCTGGTGGCGCTTGCCGAGCACCGCCATTTTCGTCGTGCGGCGGACTCCTGTCATGTCAGCCAGCCAACCCTGAGCGGGCAAATCCGCAAACTGGAAGATGAGCTGGGCGTGATGTTGCTTGAGCGTACCAGCCGTAAGGTGCTTTTTACTCAGGCCGGGCTGTTGCTCGTTGACCAGGCGCGTACTGTGCTGCGTGAAGTGAAAGTGCTTAAAGAGATGGCCAGCCAGCAGGGCGAAACCATGTCCGGGCCGCTGCATATTGGCCTTATTCCTACCGTGGGTCCGTACCTGCTGCCGCAAATTATCCCGATGCTGCACCAGTCTTTCCCCAAGCTCGAAATGTATCTGCACGAAGCGCAGACCCATCAGCTGCTGGCACAGCTTGACAGCGGCAAGCTCGACTGCGCGATTCTGGCGCTGGTAAAAGAGAGCGAGTCTTTCATTGAAGTGCCGTTATTTGATGAGCCGATGCTGCTGGCCATTTATGAAAATCACCCGTGGGTAAACCGCGATCGCGTGCCAATGTCGGATCTCGCCGGTGAAAAGCTGCTGATGCTGGAAGACGGCCACTGCCTGCGTGACCAGGCAATGGGTTTTTGTTTTGAAGCCGGGGCGGATGAAGACACGCATTTTCGTGCTACCAGTCTTGAGACGCTGCGCAATATGGTGGCGGCAGGCAGCGGTATTACGCTGCTGCCAGCACTGGCTGTGCCGCCGGAGCGTCAGCGCGACGGTGTCGTCTACCTGCCGTGCTATAAGCCGGAGCCGCGTCGTACTATTGGGCTGGTATACCGTCCGGGTTCACCGTTGCGTAGCCGTTATGAGCAGCTTGCAGAGGCCATCCGTACTCAAATGGATGGCCATTTTGAACGCACGTTAAAACAGGCGGTTTAAGCCATTCAGTGCCGCTACCCGATAAGCTTCTGCCATTGTCGGGTAGTTAAAGGTGGTGTTAACGAAGTACTCAATGGTGTTGCCACCGCCTTTCTGCTCCATTATCGCCTGGCCGATGTGAATAATTTCGGCCGCGCGCTCGCCAAAGCAATGGATCCCCAGAATCTCTTTGGTTTCGCGATGAAACAGGATCTTCAGCGTACCGACATTCATTCCGACAATTTGCGCACGGGCCAGGTGTTTGAACTGCGCACGGCCCACTTCGTACGGCACTTTCATTGCTGTCAGCTGCTGTTCCGTTTTGCCTACGGAGCTGATTTCCGGAATGGTGTAGATGCCCGTCGGAATATCTTCCACCAGATGGGCGGTCGCTTCGCCTTTGATCATTGCCTGCGCGGCAATACGGCCCTGATCGTACGCTGCAGACGCCAGACTCGGGTAGCCAATGACATCGCCCACTGCCCAGATGTGCGGCAGGGCGGTCTGATACATGCTGTTGACTTTAAGCTGGCCACGGCTGTCGACGTCCAGACCGATATTTTCCAGCGCCAGCGAGTCGGTGTTACCCGTGCGGCCGTTGGCGTAAAGCAGGCAGTCGGCTTTTACCTTTTTGCCTGATTTCATATGCACAATCACGCCGTCGTGGGTGCCTTCAATCTTCTCGTATTCTTCGTTGTGGCGAATGACCACGCCGCTGTTCCAGAAGTGGTAAGACAGCGAATCAGACATCTCCTGGTCGAGAAACGCCAGCAGACGATCGCGAGTGTTGATGAGGTCAACTTTGACGCTCATTCCGCGAAAAATCGACGCATATTCGCAGCCAATCACCCCGGCGCCATAGATAATGACGTGCTTGGGTTCGTGATGCAGGCTGAGAATGGAGTCGCTGTCATAAATACGTGGATGGGTAAAGTCCACATCTACCGGATGGTAAGGTCGCGAGCCGCAGGCGATAACAAATTTCTCAGCGCTCAACGTCTCCACGGTGCCGTCGTGGCACTCAAGCTCAATGGTGTGCTCGTCAACAAAGCGGGCGTTTCCCTGCAGGATTTCACAGCGGTTACGCTCATAAAACCCCTGACGCATATTAGTTTGCTGGCTGATAACGCTATCGGTATGGCGCAGGATATCGGCAAAAGAAGAGCGCAGGAGGCGGGTGTGGTCGCTGTATAACGGATTTTGATTGAATTCGATAATGCGGCTGACGGCGTGGCGCAGCGCTTTTGACGGGATGGTGCCCCAGTGGGTACAACCACCACCCACGTTATGGTAGCGCTCAATAACGGCTACCCGGGCTCCCTGTTTCACCAGGCCCATCGCAGCGCCTTCGCCGCCGGGACCTGAGCCTATTACTATTGCATCATAATCGTAAGAATGAGACATGGTAGGGATTACCTGTTTCTTATACATAAAATCAACAGAATGGTAACATCAACGCGCTACGGTCCCAATTCTAATTGTGCGTTTTTCACCTTACCGCGACCACGCTCCCGTAAACAATCATTCACAATCCTTAATGACCCAGGGCGTTTTATTCTCTGATATAGTTCCCTGCAAACAGAGGAAGGATTCAGGCATCGTGATGGGTGTTAGAGCACAACAGAAAGAGCGCACGCGGCGTTCACTCGTCGAGGCCGCATTTAGTCAGCTAAGTGCTGAACGCAGTTTCGCCAGCCTGAGTTTACGTGAGGTTGCGCGTGAGGCGGGGATCGCCCCAACATCGTTTTACCGGCATTTTCGCGATGTCGATGAGCTTGGGCTGACGATGGTGGATGAAAGCGGCCTGATGCTGCGCCAGTTAATGCGCCAGGCGCGCCAGCGTATTGCCAAAGGCGGTAGTGTTATTCGCACCTCTGTGTCGACATTTATGGAGTTCATTGGCAATAACCCGAATGCTTTTCGCCTGTTGCTGCGCGAACGTTCCGGGACATCTGCCGCATTCCGTGCCGCTGTTGCGCGCGAAATTCAGCATTTTATTGCCGAGCTGACCGACTATCTCGAGCTGGAAAACCATATGCCGCGCAGCTTCACTGAGGCACAGGCCGAGGCAATGGTGACGATTGTGTTTAACGCCGGCGCCGAGGCGCTGGATGTCAGCCTTGAGCAGCGTCAACAGCTTGAAGAGCGGTTGGTGTTACAACTTCGTATGATTTCAAAAGGTGCCTACTACTGGTATCGCCGCGAGCAGGAAAAGATGGCTGCGGGACATCACTCCGTTCACACAAAGGAAGAGTCATGAAAGAAACCGTACTGGAAAAGAAAACGCTCTTGTTGGCATTTATCGCAGGTTTGTCTGTTAACGGCACCTGTACTGCGCTTTTTAGCTCGATAGTGCCGTTTTCTGTTTTCCCGATTATTTCACTGGCGTTGGCAGCCTGGTGTCTGCATCAACGTTATCAGGACAGCATGATGCCTGAAGGCCTGCCGGGCATTGCCGCCGCCTGCTTTGTGCTGGGAATACTGATTTACAGTGCCGTTGTGCGCGCCGAATATCCGGAAATAGGCTCTAACTTCCTGCCCGCGGTGTTGTCGGTCGTCATGGTTTTCTGGATTGGTTACAAAATTCGCGCATGTAAAGCTGCAGAATAAAAAAGGCGCTGCTGCGCCTTTTTTATCGACAAAGCCACCTTTGAACGGTGGCTTTTTTATTTGCGCACCAGCAGTACACCGCATTCCATGTGGTGGGTATATGGAAACTGATCGAACAGCGCCAGTCTTTCCACGCGGTGGGTTTGCGAGAGCGTTTCCAGGTTTTTGCATAGTGTTTCAGGGTTGCACGAGATATAGAGAATGCGCTCGTAACCTTGCACCATTTTTTCCGTTTCGCTGTCCAGGCCGCTGCGTGGCGGATCAACGAAAATGGTGTTGCACTCATAGCTCTTCAGGTCGATGCCTTTGAGGCGGTTAAATTCGCGTATGCCGTTCATTGCCTGGGTAAACTCTTCTGCCGACATACGGATAATCTGCACATTATCAATGTGGTTGGCCGCAATGTTGTACTGCGCAGCAGCTACCGACGGTTTGGCGATTTCGGTTGCCAGAACGCGCCTGAAATTGCGTGCCAGCGCCAGCGAGAAGTTACCGTTGCCACAGTACAGCTCAAGCAAATCGCCTTCTGAGCCTTGCGTGACTTCAAGCGCCCATTCCAGCATCTGGATGTTCATGGCTGCATTCGGCTGGGTGAAGCTGTTTTCCACCTGGCGATAAATCATCTCTCGTCCACCAACCGGCAGACGTTCGTCAATAAAGTCCTGGTCCAGCTCAATCTTGGTTTTAGTGGCTCGGCCAATAAGATGCACATTGAAGCCTTTCGCCCGCAGCTGATCGCGCAGCATACCGGCTTGCGTCTTCCAGTCGTCGCCCAGCGCACGGTGGTAGAGCAGCGTCACAATGGCCTGGTTGCTTTGCGTCGTCAGATAGTCAATCTGAAAGAGCTTGTGGCGCAGGACCGGGTTATCGCGCACGGCCGTGAGCATTTCGCTCATCAGCTCGTTAATCAGCGCGCTGGCTGCCGGGAAGCTGTCCACACGGATGCGCTGGCGCGTCTGGCTCTCGAAGATAATGTGGTACAGATCGTCGCCGTCGTGCCACAGACGAAATTCGGCCCGCATACGGTAATGCGTAGGCGCAGAGCGAAACACTTCCGGAACTAGTGGGGAAAAGGGGGCCATCAGGCTTTGCAGACGGATGACCTTTTCCGCCAGCTGTGCGTCGTACCGTTCGGTCGGTAGATGTTCGGGCGTCATTGTTCGCTCCAGGTGATGAAAATACGCGGGGGATTGTAGGGAATAGCGCTGTGATGTCCAGCCCGGAATGCCGTTTCTGTCGTCAGTGGAAGTCTGGACATCTATACATTGCTGCCTGTAGCATGCGCACACCGGTCTCTGTACGAGTGAAAAGGGAACCCAGTGTAATTCTGGGGCTGACGCGCAGCGGTAAGGAATTTATGACGGGATGAGCAGACACTGCTGAGTACTGTGGGAAGTCATCATCCTCTAATCGTCTCCAAGCCCGAAGACCTGCCGGAATCACGTCGCAATAGGTTTCATCATCGCGTGCTATGGGTGAGACCTGCGGCATCCTTTGTAGAGTGTGGATGCTTTAACAATGATTACAAAAACATCGCTGCTGACGGGGCTTTCCGTCGCGGCATTTTCTGTATGGGCGCAGGATAGCGCCAATTCCATGGTAGTAACAGCAAATCGATTTGAGCAACCAGCGAATACCGTGCTTGCACCAGTGAGCGTAGTGACGCGTCAGGATATTGATCGTTGGCAGTCAGCGACCGTGATTGATGTGATGCGCCGTTTGCCTGGCGTGGATATTGCGCAAAGTGGTGGCATGGGACAGCAGTCGTCATTATTTGTGCGTGGGACAAATTCCAGTCATGTGCTGATTCTGGTGGATGGCATTCGCCTTAATCAGGCGGGCGTCAGCGGGTCATCGGATTTAAGCCAGTTTCCGCTTTCTCTGGTGCAACGTATTGAATATATCCGTGGACCACGTTCGGCGATTTATGGCTCTGATGCTATTGGCGGCGTGGTTAACATTATCACTACGCGTGATAAAGACGGCACGACGCTCAATGCTGGTGTTGGGTCGCATGGCTATCAAAATTACGGTGCCAGCACGCAGCAAACTCTGGGCGACAGCACGCGCGTGACGCTGGCTGGGGATTATACATATACCCGAGGCGTTGATGTGGTGGCCGATGGCAACACCGGCGGGCTACGTCAGCCGGACCGCGATGGCTTTATGAGTAAGACGCTATACGGCGCGCTGGAGCAGCGTTTTTCCGAGCAGTGGAGCGGCTTTGTGCGCGGTTATGGTTATGACAATCGGACAAACTATGATAGCAGCTCATGGATGCCAGGCGTGCTGGTGGATACGCGCCAACTCTACAGCCAGACCTGGGACGCCGGTTTGCGCTTCAGTAACGATATTTTCCACTCACAACTGCTGTCCAGCTACAGCCACAGCAAGGATTACAACTACGATCCGCACCTGGGGCGTTATGACTCATCAGCCAGGCTGGATGAAGTCAAGCAGTACAACCTGCAATGGGCGAACTCCGTTGATATCGGCCACGGCAATATCGGCGCGGGTATCGACTGGCAGAAGCAGAGCAATGAACCGAACACCAACTATGTGAGCAACGGCTACGACCTGCGTAACACGGGTGTCTATCTTACCGGCCTGCAAAAGCTGGGCGATGTTATCCTGGAAGGTGCAGCCCGCAGCGATGACAACTCGCAGTTTGGCCAGCATACAACCTGGCAGGGCAGTGCGGCGTGGGAATTTTTTGAGGGATATCGCTTCATCGCTTCTTATGGGACGGCCTATAAAGCACCAAACCTTGGTCAGATTTATGGTTTATACGGTAACCAGAATCTCAATCCAGAAGAAAGCAAGCAATGGGAAGGCGCGTTTGAAGGCTTAACGGCGGGCGTGAACTGGCGCCTGTCGGGCTACCGCAACAATGTGGATAATCTTATCGATTATGACAGTGCCCGTATGCGTTATTACAACGTCGGTAAAGCTAATATTAAAGGCGTGGAGGCAACGGCATCTTTTGATACCGGCCCGCTGACCCACACTATGGGTTACGACTATGTTGATGCCCGCAACGGTATCACCGACCAGCCGCTGTTACGTCGTGCCAAACAGCAGGTGAAATATCAGCTCGACTGGCAGGTGTATGATCTCGACTGGAGTCTGACGTATCACTATCTTGGCTCCCGCTACGATACTGATTTCAGCACTTACCAAACCGTTAAAATGGGCGGCGTGAGTTTATGGGATATTTCGCTGTCATATCCAGTCACCTCGCATCTCACCGTTCGTGGTAAAATAGCCAACATGTTCGACAAAGATTACGAGACAGTTTATGGCTACCAAACTGCAGGACGGGAATACACCTTGTCTGGCAGCTACACTTTCTGATGCAAAGCCCACCGTGCTGGTATTTGACTCCGGCGTCGGTGGGCTTTCCGTGTATGACGAAGTCCGCCAGCTTCTGCCCAATCTCCACTATATCTATGCGTTTGATAATGCCGCTTTCCCTTATGGGGAGAAGAGCGAAGCGTTTATCGTTGAACGCGTGGTGGACATTGTCGGCGCGGTGCACCGTCAGTATCCAATGGCGATGGCTATTATTGCCTGTAACACGGCCAGTACCGTCTCGCTGCCAGCCTTGCGTGAGAAGTTTGATTTCCCGGTCGTTGGCGTTGTGCCCGCCATCAAGCCAGCAGCGCGTTTGACGGCAAACGGCATCGTTGGCCTGCTCGCAACGCGCGCTACAGTGCGTCGCCCATATACGCACGAGCTTATCTCTCGTTTTGCAGCCGAATGCCGTATTGAAATGCTGGGCTCTGCTGAGCTGGTGGAACTGGCAGAAGCAAAATTGCACGGCGCTGAGGTGCCGCTGGACGAACTACGCAAAATATTGCGCCCCTGGTTACGTATGCCGGAGCCGCCAGATACTGTGGTGCTTGGGTGTACTCATTTTCCGTTGCTGGCTGATGAACTCATGCAGGTACTACCTGAGGGAACGCGCCTGGTAGACTCGGGCGCAGCGATTGCGCGCAGAACAGCATGGCTGCTTGAGAACGAAGCGCCACAACGGTTATCCGCTGATGAAAACAGTGCGTTTTGTATGGCACTGACCCGTGAAACGGCGCAACTGCTGCCAGTTTTGCAACGTTATGGCTTTAACTCACTGGCAAAACTGGATGTTTAGTCACCATTTGAGCAAAAAAAAGACGGTCAGTTAAGATTTCTGAAATCAGCGCTTGCCAGCGTCTGAATACTCCCTATAATGCGCCTCCACTGACACGGCACAACGGCTTACAAACCGGCCCGTCAGGCAGAGGAAAGTGAAAATAATCACTTGACTCTGAAAGAGGAAAGCGTAATATACGCCACCTCGCGACAGCAGGCGGAACGCCGTGTCGCACTGCTCTTTAACAATTTATCAGACAATCTGTGTGGGCACTCGGGGAACTGATATCTCAACGTCGAAAGACGAAAAATGAATATCAAGTCTCAAGAGTGAACAACAGTTAATTCATTACGAACTAACAGTTTAATT
>JALAGK010000539.1 GCA_022712475.1 Enterobacteriaceae bacterium | reverse complement strand
GGCTCACCATCGCCAGGTTTGCCCCCGCAAAATTGCACTGTTTGAACACCGCATCCCGCAGGTCGGCGTTGTACAACATACTTTGCTGTAAGCTGGTGGCGCGCCATGTCGAACGAGTTAGCAGCGCATCTTTGAGACGAACACTGGCCATGTCGCAGGCGGTGACCCGCGAACCGTCAAAATTCGCCCCATCACAACTCGCCTCCAGCAATGTGCAGTGGTGGAAATGGCTCCCCTCCAGGCAGGCTCTGGTAAAACCAATCTTGCACATGCTGCACTGTTCAAAGCTTACGCTGCTCAGGTCGATATCGAGCCCAGTGGTGAGCCCCTCAACCAGGCAGCCTTTAAAGTGGCTTTCCTGCCAGCCGCCCCCGACCAGTGAGTTTTTTTGCAGTGTGCCTGCGTTAAAGGTGGCCTTCTGTACCGTACATTTTTCAAATACACAGGAGGCAATTTCTCCTCGCTGGAAAACGCTACTGGAGAAGAGGCAGTCAGAAAAAAAACTGTTGTTGAGTGTGCAATCGTCAAAATGGCACTGGCTGAAATCACCTTTCATTACCGCGCCAATCTGCCAGGTACACGCGGTGAAGTGGCTCATCTGAAACCCGCTGGATTCCACATTCACTTTTTCCCACTTACCACGTTTTATCTGTGCCGTTTGCATGCGTGAATGCCGGAACAGACAGCTTGTCAGCGCCACGTTTTCAAGCACCGCGTGGCTAAATCCACACCACACAAACCGGCACTGCTCAAACGTGCAATCCACCAGCTGGGCCTGTTCAAAATTACAGTGATAAAAGGTGCAATAGCGAAACTGCTTGCCTGCCAAAATCTGCGTTGAAAAATCCGTTCCCGAAAACGTGACGTTTTGCGCGTCATGGTGATTTGCCCGCAGCCATGCTTCTCCCTCACCATTCCCCGTAGTGGTAAACCATTCATCGTTACTGACGATGTTTGTTTCTGGTTGGCTGGGCGTATCCTGCCCATGGTGCAACTGGTTGTAACGAGCAATAGCCTCATTCACATCCTGATAAAAACGCGCTACGTCCTTATCTGATTGCGGTTGTGCGCGGTAACGACGGGAACTTGGGTGATCGGCCAGCTCGCGAATCACATTACGCGACATGTCCTGTGGCATCAGATCACCGTCATTAAGAAACTCAAACGACGCTGCGCCTTCACGGCTGCGTCGTGCGTATACGTCGATAAAATGTGCTTCCTCGCGCGGTGCCTGTACCGGGTCAAGCGCCACCATCAGCGTCTCAACGGGTTTATCAAACAGATGCCCTAAAGGAACATGCCCGGTAAAGACCATCAGGCCAATATCGTCATCCGGCAGCAGCCACAGCGTTTTACGCTGCATCACCAGCTCCTGTGGCTCGCCTTGTGCGCGTGGCCACGCGTTCACTCGCGCCTGTACATAAGGAAATGTCCCTGCCAGCACAGCACCCTCAGGACGAAAACCATGCAGTTCAAACTCAACCTCATCAGGCCACTGTGCTTTTTTGAGCCACTGCGAGGGCGCAGCCATCTGGAAATAGCGACGATTTATCGAAGGCGGCAAGCCGGGAAACCAGGTTTCCAGATAGTGTTTATCTGACATTTCTGGCGTGACCTGGTCGAGATAATGTTGCCGGGACGGAAACGTCGGTGGCAGTGGCGTAGGCGCCGCCAGTGGCGAGCGCACCACCGCAGCCCCATCCATACCAATGGACATCAACGTTGGGTGTCCGCCCCCGCTGTGACCTCGGCCGAGTGGATTATCTTTGCACCCCCCTCCCCCCCAGGTTTGCGTATGATCCATAGGCATGCGCAGAAACGGTTTTACACGCATTCCTGCGACTGTGCTTTCGCCTTCGACCCGCCAGCAGCGCGTGAGCGGGCCGACACGCGCCATGACATCCAGCGCGCTGACCTCTTCACCAATCCCTGCATGCCCGGCCAGTAAAAACTCCGCAAACGGCTTAGGCTCTGCACTGTCGAGCACGTGGAATGAGAGCGGAGCCGACTCCCAGGCCTTCCAGACCTGAGCCTGTGTCACAAAGTGTGATGGACGCGACAGATAAAACCCTGCCACGACGCTGATGCCCATGTAAGCATCCCGGCCAATCTGGTAATTGTTTTTCAGCATGATGAGCTGCTGAGGTCGAATAACGCGCATAGTGCTTCCTTTCTCAGTTCTTGCTCTGCATGCCGACAGTCTTAAGATCAATGCCATGATCGGCGTACTGCACCGCGTTGTAGCTAACAGCAAGCCCCGTCATGCTGATGCTGCTCCCCGTGGTACTGATACTGCTGCCCGTGCTACTGATGCTGCTACCGGTCGTACCAATACTGCTGCCCGTTGCGCTAATACTGCTGCCGGTGGTACTGATACTGCTGCCCGTGGTGCTGATACTGCTGGCCGTTGTGCTCACACTGCTACCTGTAGCACTGATGTTGCTTCCCGTCGTACTCACGGAACTTCCCACTACGCTTGTGGTACTCCCGACGGTATTGACGGCGACGCCCACCTCATTGATAGCGGATCCCACATTGCTGTAACTGCTGCCGGTAAAGGAAGACGCATCACCCGTCACACTGTGGCTGCTGCCGGTTAAGCTGGTGCTACAACCGGTTAAACTGCTGCTAAAACCGGTAATACCGTGGCTACTCCCCGTAATGCCATTACTCACTCCCGTAAAGGAGTTGCTCACGCCGGTGATGGAGTCATTCACCCCGGTCATGCCGGTGTTGTAACCGGTGATATACGTATTCAGGCCGGTATAGCTGGCGGAGAACCCCTGAAAGAAAAGGCCGGTGACTTTGAAATAATTAGCGAAGGGAACAATGCCGATTTCAAAACCGTTGTAATAGAGGTTGACTGCCGTCCCCGTCACGTTGAGCGCCGTGAAGCTGAAGTTCATGCCGGTGACAGCGAAGTTCATATCCTTATAAGAAACGTGATTGCCAAACCAGTCGGTACTGGTGCGCTCTACGGTTTCATATTTATCCTGCCCGACCGCCGATACGGCATTACGCTCCACGGTTTGTTGCAAATCGCGCTCGGCATGCAACATCACTCGTTCACTGCCTCTGTTATCGTCAAACGTCAACTGGCTTGCATGCTGTGGTTGTCCGTTGCGCAGAGAACGCGACACCATGCCCGAGTAATTGATGTAGTCTGGCAGTCGATACGGCGGCGGGTTTTCACCGTTGTAAACAATGCCGGTTACCATGGGTCTGTCCAGGTTACCGTCGATATAGGTTACCAACACTTCCTGGCCGACGCGCGGCATCGCCACCACGCCCCAGCCCTTGCCAGCCCATGCCTGAACGACGCGGATCCAGCAGGAGCTGTCCTGCTCGGTGGTTTTGTAGCGGTCCCAGTGGAAATGCACGCGGATGCGGGCAAATTTGTCGGTGTGAACTTCCGCCTCTTCTGCGCCCACAACCGTGGCACTCTGAATGCCAGGCAGTTGCGGACGTTGCGTAACAAGCAATGGACGAAATGGCACATCATCATTCAAGGCCTGAAACTGGCAACTGACATTCCGCCCCCGGCTTGCGCTATCCGGGCCATCCTGTAAAAAGGTGTAGTCGCAACTGATAAGCTTGAAGCTGCGGTTGCGCCCTGCATCCGGATGTTGTAACAATTCGAAAGCGCGACCGGCCACCAGCCCCATCGCATTACTTTCGCCATATAAGAGCTGTCCATGGCTTTGCATCGCCTCAAGACGCAAACGCGCTATGGTTTCGCCTTCCTGGGTATCGGTATAACCCGCCGCATAGTCGTACCATTCCAGTGGAATGCCCTGAAGGTGGGCACGATGCTCTTCCACCTGCGTTTGTAACGGATTACGTGGATTGAGAAAGTCAAAATCACGCAACACCACTTCGCTTGAGTGAATACGCCTGGAGCGCTGAATGCGTTGAACGCTTTCCCGAATAGCACGCTGCTCCTCGCTGTCGGGCAGGAACAACAACTGGGCATAACTGTCTTCTAACGACGCAAACTGCTGCCTGTCAGTGATCACCAGCGTATTGTTCTCCTCACCGTGCTCGAAGTAATACCAGATCCCTTCGTCCTCCATCAGGCGGCTGATGAAGTTAAAATCCGTTTCGGCAAACTGAACACAGTATTCGCGCGTAAGGTAATGACCTTCCAGGTCCAGCCGGTAGTCAGCAAAGTTATACCGCGTAAAAATTTGCTCAACGATCGCGATGGCATTGAGATCCTGAAAAATTTTGCAGTTACGGTTTTGCATTAAAAACCATAGCCAGGTGCTCATTTCCAGGCTGTAGATAAATTGATTCTGCCGCTGGCCTTCGTCTTTACCGGCAACAACGTAAGTAAACCAGGTGCGATAGCCGCCTGAATCAGGCAATTCAAGTCGGACTTTGACTCTCTCACCGAGCAAGGCGCTTATATCCAAATCAGCATCGCTAACCTGAAACTCAAGTTTGTAGATGGGATTAGCAGACAGATGCTCCCGGGTAGTAAAACTGAGAGGAAATGCATCTATCGATGCCAGTTTATCGTTCTCGATTTCAATTAAAGGCATAGTTCCTCCCTCCTGGTAAATGTTGTCATCCTGAATCTCCTGACCGTGCCTCAAACGAACGCGATGCTGAGCTCTGCGTCACTGACCTCCAGGCACGTTTCGCACAGCGGCTGTGCTTCGCGTCTGCGTCGCAAAACCTCATTGCCAATCACAGGCAGCACGGCCTGACGCAGCAGTTCTTCCACCGCACGTCCGCGGTTGGGGTGCCCGGCGACGCGTTGCGCTATCCACTGCGCGATGTCCCCGCGCATCACAAGCGCCGCCCCCGTCTGCGCTAACAGCCTCTGGCTCAGGCGCTCAAGGTTAAGCGTGGCAATCGCAGTCAGCGCCTCCAGGTTTAGGGGGAGATAAGGAATGATGTTGACCCTGGCCAGTAATGCCGGCGCGAAACTGCGCAGGAGTGCGTCATAGACCTGCGGTCGCAGGGTAGCCATGCTGATATCGGGCTGATGCTGTAGCGCCTGCTCTATCTCGGCTGCCCCCTGGTTACAGGTGAGGAAAATAAAGCACTGCCGGAAGCTGACGACTCGCCCTTCGGCATCCTCCATCCAGCCTTTATCAAACACCTTGTAAAAGGCGTCGTGAATATCGGGATG
>JALAGK010000538.1 GCA_022712475.1 Enterobacteriaceae bacterium | reverse complement strand
GTCGCGTTTTACGGTTTCTGGTTTAGCTGTAAAAGTTTTCATTAAAAGCTTACCCAAATATAAGTTACACGTTGGTGAACACCCAAACGTTTCAAATCAGTTGAGGTTCACACGACATTGTCCAGTAAACCTACCCCCTCGGATAGTTTCCACCGGCACTCTAAAGTTTCGGGAAAAAAACTTTGTTGTAACGTGGGGTCGCAGGATTATAGAGAAGTCACAGATAAAGATCGACCCCTTTTTACTGCGAACAGCGAGTTAACTGCATGCGCTTGCGTTACAGGCCTGGCTCAGTGATAGGAGTCGGGCAATAAACACACACAGCCTCGTTTACGTCACGAAGTACACTCGACGCGGACCGGCATCATCAAATGTTATTGGCGCAGCCGGTGTGGCTATCACCCACGCTTGTGCCATTCCTGCCCACAACGACAACCCCTTTTCAGCCTTCGAGCCGATACCCTAAATAATTCGTGCTACAGCAAAGGGGCAAACGCATGAAACCCGGGAGCTTACTGAAATAAGTGACCGGGCGAGCAAGTGCAGCCAACACACCTGTGGTGCGAAGTATGACGGGCAACCGACATCATCAAACGTAATTATCGCCGCCAGTTTGGTCACGGCCAGTGCGCTGCAACCGCAGTGTACTGAAGTACATGAGGTATGCGAGCACTGCCCGGAGACGTAATTGCAAGTAAAATAGTTTGATGCTGTCGGTTAGGGCATATGGGGAAGGTTAAGGTAATCTTTGCTCTGCATCTCCTGCAAACGCGACAGGCAGCGCTGGAACTCAAACTTTAGTCGCTCCCCCTGGTAAATCTCAAGCAGTGGCGCCCGCGCCAATACCACCAGCTTCACATGGCGCTCATAAAACTCATCCACCAGCGCGATAAAGCGTCGTGCCTCACTTTCCATTAGCGGCGTCATCACCGGCACATCGTAAAGCAGTACAGTGTGAAAAAGCCGGGAAAGCGCAATATAATCGTGCTGGCTACGGGCATCCACGCAAAGCGCGGTAAACGTCACCGCCAGGGTCTGGTTGGCGCTGGCAACAACCGGTAGTGGGCGATGGTTAATCTCCAGCGTTTCAGGCTGCTGTTCAGCTGTCCCTGCCAGCGCTTGCCATAGCTTCATCATTTGCGCTCGCGTGTCATCATTTAACGGTGCCAGCCATAAATGTGCCTGGGTCAGCGTGCGCAGGCGGTAATCAATACCCGCGTCAACGTTCATCACGTCACAGTTGTGCTTAATCGCCTCAATGGCGGGCAAGAAACGCGCACGCTGTAAACCGTTCCGGTACAGCTGATCCGGCGGGATATTCGATGTGGCAACCAATGTAATGCCGCGCGCGAAAAGGGCCTGCATCAGGCTCCCCAACAGCATGGCATCGGTAATATCGGAGACAAAAAACTCATCAAAACAGATAACATCTGCCTGCGCCTTAAACCCGTCGGCCACTTTCTCCAGCGGATCGCTGTGCCCCTGTAGCGTCGTCAGCTCCTCATGCACACGCAGCATAAAACGGTGGAAATGCAGCCTGAGCTTACGCTCGCCCGGAATACTCTGGAAAAACATGTCCATCAACCACGTTTTACCGCGCCCGACACCGCCCCACATATACAGCCCGCGAACCGGCTCTACACTTTCACTGGCGCGTTTGCCAAGCAGCTTGCCAAAGCGCGCCATCAAGCCACTGCTGGCGGCAGGCGTTGGGTTATCTCTGGCGGTTAACTCCTGCCAGATAAGGTTGAGCCGGGTAATAGCTTCCCGCTGGACGTCATCAGGTTGATAGCTGCCCTCGCTGAGGGCCTGTTGGTAGCGCGATGTCGGAGAAAGGCTTTGCATGGTGTTATTGTCGTTCTATTTAAGTGAGTTACTGCCGTTAGCAATTGGCGAAAAAAAGTCCGTTCTACATTAAGCGATGTGTGCGCAGGATTCCACTTCTGGTGGATTAACAGTTATAGTGGCTAACAGGCAGAGGCTCGGGCAGACGTCCGACCCGAAGCACCCTACGGAACAACAAAACAATGGGAGTCGTTCATGACCTGGGAATACGCGTTATACGCTGTCGTTGGTTTAGTCGTCGGCATCATTATCGGCGCTGCTGCGATGCGTTTTGGCAACCGTAAACTACGCCAGCAACAGGCCCTGCAGTATGAGCTGGAGCAGAAAAAGGCAGAACTGGAAACCTGGCGCGAGGAACTGGTCGGCCACTTTGCACAGAGCGCCGAATTGCTCGACAAAATGGCTCAGGATTATCGCCAGCTCTATCAGCATATGGCAAAAAGCTCCAGTACACTGCTGCCGGAACTGTCAGCCGAGACTAACCCTTTTCGCCATCGCCTGAGCGAATCCGAAGCTGGTAACGATCAGGCGCCGGTACAGATGCCGCGCGATTATTCAGACGGTGCCTCTGGCCTGCTGCGCTCAGACAGCCGCCACCGCGATTGATACACCGTTCAACGGGGTGCCAGGCGCCCCGGTTTTTTCTCTGCCGCCTGTCGGCAGGTGGTTAAATCCAGGTTACGGGATATTTTACCGATGAATAAACCCACACAGCTTTTCAGCGCAGTTGCGCTGAGTATTGGATTGACGTTGTCGGCAACGTTACCTGTCCACGCTGCACTGCCGCAGGAGGTTCCAGGCCAACCGGCTATGCCAAGCCTGGCGCCGATGCTGGAAAAAGTGCTGCCTGCTGTCGTCAGCGTTAAAGTGAAAGGCTCAGCTGCACAAGCGCAAAATCTACAAATTCCCCCTGAGTTGAAAAAATTCTTTGGCGATCAATTTGGCCAGGGACAACCGCGTGAATTCGAAGGCCAGGGCTCCGGTGTTATCATCAACGCCGAAAAAGGCTACGTGCTGACCAATAATCACGTCATCAACAAAGCCGAAAAAATCTCTGTACAACTGAGTGATGGCCGCGAATTTAGCGCCAAACTCATCGGCAGTGACGAGCAAAGTGACATTGCCCTGCTGCAGTTGCAAAACGCCACGAAACTCACAGAAGTCAAATTCGCCGATTCCGACACGCTGCGCGTTGGCGATTTTGCCGTCGCCGTAGGTAACCCATTTGGTCTGGGTCAGACAGCCACATCTGGGATTATTTCCGCGCTGGGTCGCAGCGGCCTGAACCTGGAAGGCCTGGAAAATTTTATCCAGACAGACGCCTCAATTAACCGCGGCAATTCCGGCGGCGCGCTTATCAACCTCAACGGTGAGCTTATCGGTATTAATACCGCTATTCTGGCCCCGAGCGGTGGCAACGTGGGTATCGGCTTTGCCATCCCGTCCAACATGGCACAGACGCTCGCAAAACAGTTGATTCAGTTTGGTGAAGTGAAGCGCGGCCTGCTGGGCGTACGCGGCACGGAAATGAGCGCGGATATCGCTAAAGCATTTAATCTCGACGCTCAGCGCGGTGCGTTTGTCAGCGAAGTACTGCCAAACTCTGCGTCTGCCAAAGCGGGTATTAAGGCAGGCGACGTGATTACCTCGCTTAACGGGCGGTCACTCAGTAGCTTTGCCGAGCTGCGCTCACGCATTGCCACAACCGAACCTGGCACCAAAGTGAAGCTGGGCTTGTTGCGTAACGGCAAACCGATAGAGGTTGAGGTGACCCTTGATAACAACGCCTCCTCCTCCTCCAGTGCAGAACTGATTATTCCGGCACTGAAAGGCGCAACGCTGAGCGACGGACAGTTAAAAGACGGCACGCAAGGCATTAAAGCCGATGTTGTGGCGCAAGGTAGTACGGCCGCACAAGCGGGCCTCCATAAGGGCGACCTGATTGTTGGCGTTAACCGCGAACGCGTACGCAGCATTGCTGAGCTGCGCAAAAAACTGGAATCCAAACCAGACATCATTGCACTCAATGTGATTCGCGGCTCGGAAAACCTTTATCTGCTGTTGCGTTAACGTAAAATTCAGCGGACATCCGCATGTGATGTCCGCTGAACTCATGCTATCCTCCCTGCGTTCTCCCTTTTGGTCATTTCGTATCCATGCTTCTGAAACTGTTACGTCCGCTTATCGTCGGATTGATTGTTGCAGCGCTGCTGCTGGCCTTTGTCCCTTCTCTGCGCCAGCAGAGTCCGTTCACTGTGCCTCAGAGCTACAGTGCAGATGAGACGCCGGTTAGCTATAACCTGGCGGTTCGCCGCGCGGCACCTGCCGTGGTTAACGTCTATAACCGCGGCGTTAACAGCTCATCGCGTAACCAGCTGGAAATCCGCACGCTCGGCTCCGGTGTTATCATGGACGACCGTGGCTACATCATTACCAACAAGCACGTCATTAACGATGCAGACCAGATAATTGTGGCACTGCAGGATGGACGTATTTTTGAAGCGCTGCTGGTGGGCTCAGATGCCCTCACCGACCTGGCCGTATTGAAAATCAACGCCACAAACCTGCCCGTGATTCCCATCAATGCTAAACGTACACCACACGTTGGCGATGTGGTGATGGCCATTGGCAATCCCTATAACCTCGGCCAGACCATTACCCAGGGCATCATCAGTGCCACAGGTCGCGTAGGGCTCAACCCTTCCGGGCGACAGAATTTCCTGCAAACCGATGCCTCCATCAACCACGGTAACTCTGGCGGCGCACTGGTGAACTCGCTCGGCGAACTGATGGGCATTAACACATTGTCTTTCGACAAGAGTAATGACGGCGAAACCCCTGAAGGGTTGGGCTTCGCCATTCCGGTGCAGCTTGCAACCAAAATCATGGACAAGCTCATTCGCGATGGCCGAGTGATTCGCGGCTATATCGGTATTACCGGGCGTGACAGCCCGTCAATACACGGCCCCGGTGCGGGCATCGACCAGATTCAGGGCATTATCGTCAATGAAGTCGCACAGGATGGTCCGGCTGCACGCGCAGGTATTCAGGCCAACGACGTGATTGTCTCTGTGAATAACAAACCCGCTCTTTCAGTCCTTGAGACAATGGATCAGGTGGCTGAAATACGCCCAGGCTCGGTTATACCCGTTGAAGTCATGCGTGAAGACCGCAAGATGACGTTCCAGGTGACAATTCAGGAATACGAGTTCAGTAG
>JALAGK010000537.1 GCA_022712475.1 Enterobacteriaceae bacterium | reverse complement strand
GTGAATACATTTTTGTTTGAACGTGATGGATACTACCATCTGCTGCCGGTCAATGAGGATCACGCCCCTATCCGCATTGCGAAGAATGATGTAGCAAAGATTCAGTATGTCGCAGGCATTGCAAAATCCACGCTCTGGGTGCCGTGATAATGCACAATAGAAAACAATCAATGCGATATCGCATTAATCCGTTCTAAATTAGCAGCTGCCTTCTGGATGCAGGGGGCGTATAATAGTTACCCTGTTAGTGTTGTTGAGATCCCCCCGTGGCGTTAGTTATCACCAAAAAATGTATCAATTGCGATATGTGCGAGCCGGAATGCCCGAACGAAGCCATCTCCATGGGGGAGAGTATCTACCAGATCAACAGCGATCGCTGTACCGAATGCGTAGGTCATTACGATACGCCTACTTGCCAGAAAGTGTGCCCTATCCCCAATACTATTATCAAAGACTCGGCACACAATGAAAGCCAGGAGCAGCTGTGGGATAAGTTTGTGCTACTCCATCACGCTGATAAGATTTAGACGCGCTATCTACCACTTGTGTTAACCACTAAAACAGGGAATCACATCTCCACACTTTACTCTGCGCCAGGCAATCGCTCTATAACTCAGGCGCTAACAGCTCCCGGCAATGAACCTGGCCTGGCTCAGCATTCAAGAATAACCGTCGCGCAAGCATAACGCCGCTCATCAGCAAGCGTCACATGCACGAACTTCACCCCCATTTTCAGGGCCAGTTGCTGCGCGGCCTCATGAAAACGTACCTGCGGCTTCCCTAGCGCATCGTTAAAGACTTCAAACTGATCGAATGCCAGCCCGTTGCGGATGCCCGTGCCAAAGGCTTTTGCTGCCGCTTCCTTCACAGCAAAACGTTTGGCAAGAAAACGAACCGGCTGCTGATGTGCCTGGTAAAGAGCCCATTCACTGGCGCATAACACACGTTGTGCCAGCCGATCGCCCGAGCGCGCAATGACAGCCTCAATGCGCGCAATCTCAACAATATCTGTGCCAAGCCCGAGAATTGCCATCAATTACGCGCTTCCAGCATCAAACGTTTCATGTCAGCTACTGCTTCTTTCAGCCCCACCATCACTGCACGCCCGATAATGGCATGACCAATATTCAACTCATGCATTTCCGCTAACGCCGCAACAGGCTTCACGTTGTGATAGGTCAGGCCATGCCCGGCGTTCACTTTCAGCCCTTTGCCAGCAGCATACGTAGCCGCATGAGCAATACGCGCCAGCTCTTCATGCTGCGCGGTTTCGCTTTCGGCATCAGCGTAAGCGCCGGTATGGATTTCAATATATGGGGCACCGGCAGCCACCGCGGCATCTATCTGAACAACATCGGGGTCAATAAACAGCGAAACCAGAATACCCGCCTGTGCAAGACGGCGACAGGCATCGCGCATTTTTTCCGGCTGGCCGGCAACATCCAGTCCACCTTCGGTAGTCACTTCCTCGCGCTTTTCAGGCACCAGGCAGCAAAAATGGGGTTTTGTCTCACAGGCAATGGCGAGCATTTCTTCTGTGACAGCCATTTCAAGGTTCATACGAGTATGTAATGTCTGACGCAGAATGCGAACATCGCGATCGGTTATATGGCGGCGGTCCTCACGCAGATGAACAGTAATACCGTCAGCACCAGCCTGTTCAGCGATAAACGCCGCCTGAACCGGGTCCGGGTAGCTGGTGCCGCGGGCATTACGCAACGTGGCAATATGGTCAATGTTGACCCCCAAAAGTAATTCAGCCATGACAATCCTCGGTAATCTGCAGTCTGAACCGCAAGTGTACACCGCAGCAAGAAAGCGTGGCTATCAGCCTTGCATTATTGAGGGTCAGCGGGAGATTTAAGTGCCGTTTTTTTCGGCACAAACTGGCGAAACAGCTCGCGGCTTTTCAGCGGCTTACCGCCAAGATAAGGCTTAAGCGCAATCCGGGTGAAACGTTTGGCGGCCCGTAGCGTGACGGCATCAGGGAAATTACGCTCCGCCAGCGCACGTAACTCGCGCCCGGTGAAGCTGGCGTTATCAACAACCAGGCTCGCAATAAAACCTTTTTCTTCACGGTAACGGTAGGTCATTGTGTCACTCACCGGCTCACCACTTCCCGCACAATGCAGGAAATCAACACCGTATCCAAGATGGCCCAGTAATGCCAGCTCAAAACGACGCAGCGCTGGCTCCGGCGAGCCGTGGCCGCCTGCCAGCGCCTGTATACAGTGCAGGTATTCGAAGAATAGTTCAGAAAAGCGCGTCTCCTGCTCCAGCACACGCACAAGCAGTTCGTTGACGTAAAGACCGCTGTAGAGATGAATGCTGGTGAGCGGCAGCGCCAGAGAGACTGGCTCGGCGCTGCGCAGGGTTTTGACATCACCTCGCCCGCTCCAGCGCACCAGCAGCGGGGTGAAAGGTTGCAGTGAACCTTTAAGGCTGGAGCGCTTTGAACGCGCTCCCTTGGCAATCAGGCGAATACGCCCGGATTCTTCAGAAAAGAGGTCGAGTAGGAGGCTGGTTTCGCTCCAGGGGCGACTGTGCAGCACAAAAGCCCGTTGCCAGCCTTCCATTGTCTCTGCCTGTTACATGTCGTCGATATAGCCGAGGCTACGCAGCGCGCGTTCGTCGTCGGCCCAGCCAGACTTCACTTTTACCCACAGTTCGAGGTGTACTTTGGCTTCAAACATGTCTTCCATATCGCGACGCGCTTCAATGCCGATGGTTTTAATTTTGGCCCCTTTGTTGCCAATCACCATCTTTTTCTGCCCCTCGCGTTCAACAAGAATCAGACCGTTGATGTCATAACCACCGCGCTCGTTGGTAATAAAGCGCTCAATTTCTACTGTAACGGAATACGGTAGCTCAGCGCCCAGGAAGCGCATCAGCTTTTCACGGATGATTTCAGAGGCCATGAAACGCTGGCTACGGTCAGTAATATAATCTTCCGGGAAATGATGAATGGCTTCAGGAAGATGTTTACGTACGATCCCAGCGACCGTATCCACGTTCATGCCAGTTTCTGCAGAAATTGGCACGATATCGAGGAAATTCATCTGGCTTGCCAGGAATTGCAAGTGCGGCAACAGCTCAGCTTTATCAACCACGTTATCGACTTTGTTAACCGCCAGAATAACTGGCGCTTTACCGTCGCGAAGTTTGTTGAGCACCATTTCATCATCCGCGGTCCAGCGCGTACCTTCCACCACAAAGATGACCAGTTCAACATCGCCAATGGAGCTACTGGCCGCGCGGTTCATCAGGCGGTTGATAGCACGCTTTTCTTCCATGTGCAGCCCGGGCGTATCTACATAGATAGCCTGATATGCACCTTCAGTATGAATACCGACAATACGGTGACGCGTGGTCTGCGCCTTGCGTGAGGTAATTGAAATTTTCTGCCCGAGCAGGTTATTCAGTAGCGTCGATTTGCCCACGTTGGGGCGACCCACGATAGCAATAAATCCGCAGTACGTTTTTTCGTCGCTCATTCCAGCTCCAGCTTTTTCATAGCTTGTTCCGCCGCAGCCTGTTCAGCCTTGCGACGGCTGGAACCGGTGCCAACGACCGGTTCGCCTAACCCACTGACCTGGCAGTGGATGGTAAATTCTTGATCGTGCGCTTCACCACGTACCTGAACCACCAGATAAGACGGCAGAGGTAAGTGACGACCCTGCAAAAATTCCTGCAGACGTGTTTTGGGATCCTTTTGCTTATCACCAGGGCTTATTTCATCCAGACGCGTCTGATACCAGCTCAGGATCAGACGCTCGACAGTCTGAATATCGCTATCGAGGAATACGCCGCCGATCAGTGCTTCTACTGTATCAGCAAGGATAGACTCACGGCGAAACCCGCCACTTTTAAGTTCACCCGGCCCCAGGCGCAGGCATTCACCCAATTCAAACTCGCGGGCAATCTCCGCCAGCGTATTGCCGCGAACCAGCGTCGCACGCATGCGGCTCATATCGCCTTCATCAACGCGTGGAAAACGGTGATAAAGCGCGTTAGCGATAACAAAACTTAAAATAGAGTCGCCAAGAAACTCCAGCCGCTCGTTATGCTTACTGCTGGCGCTGCGATGCGTGAGCGCCTGCTGCAGCAGATCCTGATGCAGGAAAGTGTAGCCCAGTTTTCGCTGGAGCCGGTTAATTACGATGGGATTCATGCGATACCAGTAATATGAATACGTCGACAATTCAGCACACGAAACCGCGCTACTTTTAAACCAGAACGGTTTTGTGTGCTGCGGCCCCCTTCCGGGAGCCGAACTAAAAACACGGGGAAATATTCTATACGTAACGACAGGGGATGTCGTTAACTGATTATCCCCGATTAATGAATACCGCCAATACGACTCAAACGTACACCGGTGGGCCATTCACCCTGTTGTTTTTCAAAGCTCATCCAGATAGCAACGGCTTTGCCCACCAGGTTTTGCTCCGGCACGAAACCCCAATAACGGCTGTCTTCGCTGTTATCACG
>JALAGK010000536.1 GCA_022712475.1 Enterobacteriaceae bacterium | reverse complement strand
GTGCAGAGTTCAGCAATTCCAGCCCGCTCGCCGCCGCCATTTCGATAAACGCACTGCACCCATCGCCAGATAGGCCGTAAAATGCCGTCACCGGCTGACCCAACGGACCGGTCACCTCAAGTTCGAGGCGTCGCCCGGCGGTGGCCACAATCATAGCCTCAACGGTGCCTTCGCCGCCGTCGGCCATCGGCACCTTCACATATTCTGCCTCAGGGAAAACGGTGCGAAACCCCTGTTCGATGCAATCGGCAACCTCAAGCGCGCTCAGGCTTTCTTTGTATGAGTCCGGTGCGATCACTATTTTCATCGGCGATCCTTATTATCAACAGCTCCCCACTTCGCCGAAGTAGGGAGGTCCATCATTGCCCATATTATGAAAGCGGACAAAGCCGTACATCAACGCACCATACAGGGACGCTTGTTGTCAAAACGCCAGTCAGGAATCAGATACTGCATGCCCTGCGCGTCATCACGTGCGCCCAATCCATGCTTCTGGTATAGCGCGTGCGCCTGCATAACTCGGTCCATATCCAGCTCAACGCCCAGACCCGGCGCTTCTGGCACTTTCACTTTACCGCCCTGAATCACAAACGGTGCTTTCGTCAGACGCTGGTTGCCTTCCTGCCAGATCCAGTGGGTATCTATCGCGGTGATATTACCCGGCGCGGCAGCTGCCACATGGGTGAACATCGCCAGCGACACGTCGAAGTGGTTGTTGGAATGCGAGCCCCAGGTCAAACCAAACTCATGACACATCTGTGCCACACGTACCGAGCCTTGCATAGTCCAGAAGTGCGGATCCGCCAGCGGAATATCCACCGACTGAAGCGACAGCGTGTGCCCCATTTGCCGCCAGTCGGTGGCAATCATGTTAGTTGCCGTCGGCAGACCGGTGGCACGACGGAATTCCGCCATCACCTCGCGTCCGGAATAGCCCTGTTCCGCACCGCATGGATCTTCTGCGTAAGCCAGTACGCCGCGCAGTTGTTTACCAATGCGAATTGCCTCATCAAGCGACCATGCCCCATTGGGGTCAAGCGTGACTCGCGCCTGCGGGAAGCATGTGGCCAGTGCGCTAATTGCCTCGGCCTCTTCCTCGCCTGCCAGTACCCCGCCCTTAAGTTTGAAATCATTAAAACCGTATTTTTCATACGCTGCTTGCGCAAGACGCACAATGCTCTGCGGCGTCATCGCCTCATCATGGCGCAGGCGATACCAGTCGCAGCGCTCATCTGGCTGACTCTGATAAGGCAGCGGCGTGCGCGTGCGATCGCCTACGTAAAACAGATACCCGAGCATTTCTACTTCACTGCGCTGCTGGCCATCACCCAGCAGGCTCGCCACATTGACGCCCAGGTGCTGGCCCAGCAGGTCAAGCATGGCCGATTCAATACCAGTCACCACATGAATGGTGGTGCGCAAATCAAAGGTTTGCAGACCGCGGCCACCAGAATCCCGGTCGGCAAAGCGGTTGCGCACATCATTAAGCAGATTTTTATACTGGCCGAGTGTCTTGCCCACCACCAGTGGGATAGCGTCCTCCAGCGTCTGGCGAATTTTCTCACCGCCAGGAATTTCCCCCACGCCAGTATGGCCTGCGTTATCTTTAATAATGACGATATTACGGGTGAAAAACGGCGCATGAGCTCCGCTCAGATTCATCAGCATGCTGTCATGACCCGCGACCGGAATAACTTGCATGGCGGTAACAACGGGAGTTTGTGTGCTCATATCCAAATCCTTTCTCATTAATTATCCGCGACCAAAAGCCGGACGCTTACGGTCAAATGTCCACCCCGGTACCAGATAGCGCATGGCACTGGCGTCATTACGTGCGCCACCGGGTAGCGTTTTATAAAGCTGGTGCGCCTGCTCAATACGTTGCCAGTCAGCTTCCACACCCAGCCCCGGCGCCTGCGGCACCGCGATTTTGCCGCCGCGAATCTCCAGCGGCTCATGGGTAAGCCGCTGGTTGCCTTCCTGCCAGATCCAGTGGGTGTCGATAGCCGTCGGCAAACCAGGTGCCGCCGCGCCCACATGGGTAAACATGGCGAGCGAAATATCGAAATGGTTATTGGAGTGACAACCCCAGGTGAGCCCCCAGTCATTGCACAGTTGCGCCACGCGTACCGCACCGCTGAGCGTCCAGAAGTGTGGGTCAGCAAGTGGAATATCTACCGCGTTAAGCATGATGGCATGGCCCATTTCACGCCAGTTGGTGGCTATCATATTGGTTGCCACCGGGAGTCCTGTGGCACGGCGGAACTCGGCCATTACCTCGCGCCCGGAGTAACCCTGCTCTGCGCCGCATGGATCTTCGGCGTAGGTGAGAACCTCGTTCATGCCTTTGCACAACGCAATAGCTTCATCAAGCAGCCAGGCACCGTTGGGATCAACGGTGATACGCGCCTGCGGGAAGCGTTTTTTCAACGCGCAGGCGGCTTCCATCTCCTGCTCACCCGGCAGCACGCCCCCCTTAAGTTTAAAATCCTTAAAACCGTAACGGTCCTGCGCCGCCTCGGCCAGTTCGACTACCGTCTGCGTACTCAAAGCCTGCTGGTGGCGCAAGTGATACCAGGGGTGAGCACCTTGTTGACCTTCCTGATACGGCAAATCCGTTTTATTGCGATCGCCGATATAGAACAGGTAGCCCAACACGGTAACCTCATCGCGCTGTTTACCCGGCCCCAGCAACTCACACACCGGTACGTTGAGCGCCTTGCCAAGTAAATCC
>JALAGK010000535.1 GCA_022712475.1 Enterobacteriaceae bacterium | reverse complement strand
GAGCCGGTTGTATACCCGGTTTGGTCTTTTGTATAACCTGCCGCTGTACCCGCTGATATTTGTCGTTAGCTTTTCGCGCTGGCTGGTCATGCGCACCAGCCGGATACCCCAGTGGCCAGCGGAGGTGGAAGAGGCCTGCCGGATAGCAGAAGACGACCCGGTCAACCGGGGAGCAGAGCACAATCCACCGCAGCTGTGGAAGCTGATGTGGGCGCTTGAAGGAAAGAAAAAGCTGGAAAAACGGCTGGGTGTTGAAGTTGAAGCGCAGAGGCGCATTCAGGCACACCTGCAAGCAAAATATGGGCAACAGTAGCAGTGCTTTTACGACTGACTCAGGACGAGTGCCAGCGTCTGTCCCTGATTGTGAGAGATAGTGGGTGGATTGAGTGCTAGTGCTTAACCCCCTGGTATGCACTGAGGATATATTACCTGCGTAGTTTACCTACGCCTGGAGTGCTCAGGTCGTTCTCTCAAGTCGGCATTACAGTTGTATTTTTAGCCGTTTCCCCCATCCTGCCTGATTTGGCACATGAAAAGTACAGTGAGCGGCGGCGCCGTCAGTAAAGTTGGACAGTTCAACATAAACAAAAAACAAACCCCTTACTTGTTAAAATAAACCCCCGCCTTTCCTTCAGCACTAAAGATATAAAATCGCCTTTTGCCAATTTTTTGGTTGTTTCTTCATCAGCAGACTAATCTTAGAGACAGCGATCACGTATTGATGATGAGTCTGCGTGGGGCGCACAACTATTCTGGTTCAAGGGAGAAGACGAAATGGTTACTCACGATTCATATCCAAAAAGCCAATATGATGATGTCCACGTTGTTTCAGACCGGTTCCCTGTTAAACGTATTTCGTGGAGTGCGGTCTTCGCGGGTGTGATTATCTCGATAGTCATTTACTTATTGCTGCAACTGCTTGGCGTAGCGGTGGGTGCCAGTACCGTTGATCCGCTTAAGGAACAGAACCCGGTTGACGGCCTCGGTACGGGGGCGGCTATCTGGACCGGGGTGAGCATGCTGATTTCGGTTGCCGCAGGGGGCTATTTCAGTGGTCGTCTGGCGCCACGTGAAGGTGCGCTGCATGGCTTGTTGATGTTTGGTTTTAACACCATCGTGTGTCTGGTGCTGATGTCTATGCTCGCCAACAGCGTGGTAACCGGTGCGGCCAATGTGGTGGGCGCAGGGCTGAAAACGGTCGGTTCCGGCATCAGTGCGGTTGCGCCACAGGCAACGCAAATGGTGAAAGAGCAGCTCAATGAGAACAACATTAATCTTGATGACCTGAAAAACGAATTAACCACCACGTTGCGCCAGACCGGTAAACCGGAATTGCAGCCGGAGCAGCTCCAGCAGCGGGCCGAAAACGAAGTGGATAACGCGCAGGATCAGGCCTCAAGCACGGCAAACCATCCGCAGACCGCCGATACCGATATTACCGGCTTTATTCAGGGGCTGATTAGCCGTAACGAAGATACCTTCCAGGCCGCCGACCGTGAAGCGCTGAAAAACATCATTAAAGCGCGTACCGGTAAAACGGATGCCGAAGCCGAGCAGATTGTGAACCAGACCGAGAAAAGCTATCAGGCGGCACGTGCCAAATATGAAGAACTGAAAAAACAGGCGGAGCAGAAAGCCCGTGAAGCGGCGGATAAAGCCGCTGCCGCCACGGCAAAAGCTGCCTGGTTTGCCTTCTTCTTACTGATTATTCAAGCTGTCATTGCGGGGGTAATGGGTAAGGTTGGTCGTCGTACCCAGCCGTTACCTGCGGTAACGACTGACCGCGTGGACCCGGTGGACCGCGTATAACGTCAAGTCTGAGTAAAACAAAAGCCAGTCAGCAAAACTGACTGGCTTTTTTATGCCTGTGATGTGGGAACACGCTCGCTACGTGGTGTAGAAACATTAACGTCTGTCTGATGTGCAGAGAGCCACATGCTTTGCCATGTCCTGTGATGCACACGCAGCGGGTCAGCGGTAATTCACCGTCAGATGCTGGCTCACCACATTCACCGCCGGGCGCAGTGGCCCGCGTGCGTTCACAGAATAAACAAACTGAAAGCTGTCGCCAGGCCTCATTGAGGCAGGCAGCGTGCGCTGGCCCGCCAGGGCGTCAAGTTTCACACACTGCGCCTGGGTACAGAGTTTTATCTCAAACCCAGGCGGTGGCGGGTTCAATAGCCTGATGCGCCAGCTGATGCGGCTTACGCTTGCGGCAATCGGCACCGGACCTGACGGTGAAAGCATAGGCCCGGTCATTATCTGGTTACCCACGCTGATAACGCCGCCGCCGCTGTCGCGGCTCCAGGAGCCGCCCGAGGCTTGCGCCAGCAGCGGCAGGCTCAGCAACAGCGCACCCAGCAGCGGGCGCACCGGCCATGAAGAACGAGTGACCGGTAAAGCATTCATTGATGCAGAACGCTTAAGCCCGCTGAGGTATCGGGACAGCGCGGACACCTGGCGCATTACTGCTGGCCTCCAACGATAGAACTCATGCGAATCGGACGGTGGTTGGAGATTTCCATATTCGACAGCACCACCAGCTGCGGCATGGCGCGGCGCAGGAAGCGAGAGAGCATCAGGCGCAGCACATGGTTTACCAACAATACCGGCGGCGCGCCCATCGCTTCCTGGCGCTGCAGCGCACGTTCGGTCTGGATCATCAGGTTCTCGGCAATACCAGGTTCCAGGCCACTGCCACTTTGCGCCGCCTGAATCAGGATACGCTCAAGTCCGACATCAAGGCCAATCACCTGCATCTCGCCGCTGCCCGGGAACCACTGGTGCGTAATGG
>JALAGK010000534.1 GCA_022712475.1 Enterobacteriaceae bacterium | reverse complement strand
TGACGCCAGCGTCGCATATGCAATATTCACTATCCTGTCTATTTCACCTCCAACAAGTGAACTGTCATACGTTGACTGCCATGATAACTCCATCAAGGAAACTGATGAGATTGTT
Source organism: Enterobacteriaceae bacterium (assembly GCA_022712475.1). GTDB lineage: Bacteria > Pseudomonadota > Gammaproteobacteria > Enterobacterales > Enterobacteriaceae > Tenebrionibacter. The sequence goes on along the minus strand of JALAGK010000534.1, from coordinate 3,685 downwards.
GCCCCCTCTTCTGCACTACATAAACGGTATCAGGATACCAACCTGAGCAATATCCTGACCTACTTCACCGAGTACGGGCCCTTTCATAAGAGATTTAAAAAGCAATTTGTCCGGCTGCTTCTTTTTTTGTCGTGAGGTGTGAGGTGTGAGGTGTGAGAAATATCACAGGCCATAGCCAGAAGATGAAGTGCGCCGCCCGTCACGGCGGCGCAGACGAGCAGCGGTTTATTTAATTGGCAGCGTAATCACATTATGCTGCTGCATAAATTCAGTCATCGGCGGCAGCGTAAATTCCACGCACAGCAGCCCAACCAGGGTTAGCACCAGCGTGTAAGGCAGCGCCATCATTACCATTTTACCGTAAGACAACCTGATAAGCGGCGCCAGCGCCGAGGTCAGTAGAAACAAAAACGCGGCCTGGCCATTTGGTGTTGCCACCGACGGCAGATTCGTTCCGGTATTAATCGCCACAGCCAGCAGTTCAAACTGCGGCAGGCTGATTTTGCCCAGCTCCAGCGCTGTTTTCACCTCGTTGATGTACACCGTACCGACAAAGACATTATCTGATATTGCCGAGAGCAGGCCGTTGAAAATATAAAACAGCGACAACTGCGCCGCTGCCGATGCCTGAAGCACAAAGTTGATAACGGGCGCAAACAATTGCTGGTCGATAATCACCGCGACGACGGCAAAAAATACCGTTAGCAGCGCAGTAAACGGAAGAGATTCTTTAAAAGCTTCACCCAGCGCGTGCTCATCGGTTATTCCGCACAGCGAGGTCGCCAGAATAATAACCGACAGACCAATTAGCCCCACCTCCGCCAGGTGAAGCGCCAGTGAGACAATCAGCCACAGGCCAATCAACGCCTGTACACACAGCTTCATCTTGTCTTGCGCGGTACGCTTTTCTGAGGCAGCTTTATCGTAATCCACCAACACGCGATACACGCGCCTGGGTAGTCTTGCACCATAACCAAACAGGTGGAAACGCTCAACCAGATAGCAGGTTAACAGGCCGCAGAAAAAGACCGGCACCGTGACCGGTGACATACGTAAAAAGAACTCAAGGAAATTCCAGTCAGCGTTTTTCGCAATTATTAAGTTTTGCGGCTCACACAACATTGTCATTACGCCGCCTAATGCACTCCCTACGCCTGCGTGCATTAACAGGCTACGTAAAAACGCCCTGAATTGTTCAAGAATCGCCCTGCGCCCACGGTTATGCAGCCCGGAATCATCGCCAAGAGAATATTTCTTGTCAGCCCCTACGTCAGAGGCGACCCGGTGATAAATGGCATAAAATCCAACCGCGACGCTTATCACCACGGCAATTACCGTCAGCGCATCCAGAAAGGCCGACAAAAATGCTGAGGCCAGGCAAAATGCCAACGACAACGCGGTCTTAGAGCGCAGGTTAATCAGCAGTTTGGTGAACACAAATAGCAGCAGTTGCTTCATAAAATAGATGCCCGCCACCATAAAAATCAGCAGCAGCAAGACTTCCAGGTTGGCTTCCACTTCGTGCTTCACCGCCCCGGCGCTGGTCATGCCGATGATTACCGCCTCAATCGCCAGCAGGCCGCCGGGCTGAAGCGGATAGCACTTTAGCGCCATTGCCAGAGTAAAAATAAACTCTGCTACCAACATCCAGCCTGCCAGAAATTTACTGACAAAAAAGAACACCAACGGATTGATTATCAAAAAAAGAATAATGACAATTTTGTACCAGTCAGGCGCTTTTCCCAAAAAATTCCTGATAAAGGCATGAGAATATGAACCATGCATATGCGATAACACCCTTTTATACTGTGCCTATGGTATTACTCTGCCAACCTCAGAACACCTGTGGTTTTCGTCGCAGAAAACGGCTTTTAGTATACAAAAAAGGCTTACTCAGGTGAGAAAAACATAAATCAGGAAAAAGCGAAGCTTGCTCATACTGTTAGAGCGCAAAAATGAAATCTACCCGGCGGGAAGCACACGCAAAATATGCCTTATTTGATATACACGGTAACAGCACCGCTGTCGTACTGCACATGCTGTCCATATCATTTAGCACACATTAGGTTCGCGAAAAAACTGACCGGAATCCTTATTATGTCCCCCCTAAAGTACTGGCGCTTTTTTATTATTCCAGACGCAAATCTCTTCGCTCACGGCAGATGAATAATACTCTAAATACTATTCGAGCCACGTTCGAGTAATTGCGTTACCCGGTGCACCACAACCCCCACACCGCTGTGCTCAAGCGACAGTGACGCTTCGCGGGTCACTGCCTGGCGAGTCAGACAAGTGAGCACTCCGCCGGGCGGCATCTCCACAGCCAGTCCCACATCGCGCTCTTCGCCCGCCACCATCGCTTCATGCCAGCGTACGGTGCGTGACATATTCAATGCCAAATCGTCCGCAATACGCGCTGGTTGCCAGATAACCCGCGCGGTACTGCCGCTTAAGTACTCGCAACGCGGTCGCATCAACTCAATATCATTAAACGCCATCTGCAACTGGCGGGCGGGTTCATCAAGCAGCGCACAATGCGACGGCACGCTTACTGCCAGCCGGTGCGCTTTGTTCGCGCCTTTATCCAGTGCCTTCTGCGCCACACGCGCCATGCGCTCATCGCGCCCGGCAATTACAATCTGGCGCTCGGCGTTGAGGTTGGCGATATAGGTTCCTTCTTCCAGCAGCGGCTCAACCTGCTCCAGCGTCAGTCCCATAATGGCCGTTAAACCGTAGCCGTGCGGATACGCCTGCTCCATTAAATCGCCACGCAGCGCCACCAGCCGTAAAGCGTCTTCAAAACGCAGCGCACCGGCAATGACTGCGGCCGGAAATGCCCCGATAGATAGCCCGCAGGTCATATCTGCTACAACACCACGGCGTTCCAGTTCGCGCGCCCAGGCAACGCCGGTAATCAACAGCGCAAGCTGCACCGCACGGGTGTGCTTAAGCGCCTCGGGTGTATCCAGCGTATCGACTTCATCGCCCAGCGTCTGGCGCACCTGGTTGAGAATATCGTCCCGGGCGGGCAAATCATTGAGCATACCGGGACGCTGCGTGCCCTGACCGGGGAAGGTAAAGAGGATTTTCATGACGTCTCCTGTTGCCATGGGTCGCGAGTGAGCCGTGGCCCGAGAACCGTTTTCAGCAATACCTGGCCTTCGCGCAGCCACTCGGCCAAAGCAAAACCACCCTGCGGGGTTTCTACCTGGGTATCCACCCGGCAGGGTAACATCGTGGTGATGCGCCGCCACTGCTCAAGCTGCGTGGATTGCGGCGGCTCAGGTGCGCGAATAAGCAAATCCAGATCGCTGTCGGCATGCAACACCGGGACGCCAGTCGCGAGCGCGTAACCTACGCTACCGGTAATACCCCAGTCCCACGGCCAGTCGCGCAGTGCGAGTTGAACAGCAGCCTGTACCGGCGGCTGAGAAACAAACGCTGACTGCAACAATTGCTGGCTGTTGGCTAACGACTCTGGCGCAACGCGCCTCACAATACGCGATGGCGCCACCCAGCCCGCTGCGCGCTGGTTGCGCTTAAGCCCACGCACACCCACGGCAACCAGCCCGTCTGGATGTGTATCACGCCGCACCACCACCGGTAGCCCAGGCCGCCATTGAGCGCTGACCCAGGGGGCATCGACACCTTCCAGCGCATCAGGGGCATCAAGCCAGAGCAGGTC
>JALAGK010000533.1 GCA_022712475.1 Enterobacteriaceae bacterium | reverse complement strand
TATCACGATAGCCCCATGCATAGTCTTTTTCTTGCGAAGCCGGAACCGAAATCCAGGTCTGCGACAATCCCAGCGGTTTGAGCACCCGCTGCGTCATGGCTTGCTCAAAACTCAGCCCAGAAGGCTTAACGGCCAACGCACCGAACAAACCAATGCTGCTGTTAGCGTACTGACGCCTTTCGCCGGGCGCCCATTGCGGCTGCCAGTTTTGATAAAACGCCAGCAGTGCAGCGTTATCTTTTACGTTGTCTGGCACCTGGAGCGGTAACCCGCCCGCGGTGTAGGTCGCCAAATCAAGCAATGTAATTCCCTGCCACTGTTTGCCGTTTAACGCAGGCCAGTACTGACTTGCCAAATCATTCAAACGAATTTCCTTGCGCGCGACGCTATCGCCACCCAGCACGCCGGTAAACGTTTTGCTGACGGAACCGAGCTCAAACAAAGTACGGGTCGTTACCGGACGATGCCGGGAGACATCAGCCTCACCAAAGGTGAAATAGTACGGTTTCCCCTGATAAATCACCGCTACCGCCATACCGGCAATAGCCTGCTCTTTCATCAGCGGCGTAATGGTGTCGTTGACAGCATGGTCAATCACCTCAGGGGCGGCAGACGCCAGTACTGCCTGTGGGTTTAGCAAGACAGTCAGGGTGAGTGCAACAAGAGACAGGGTGGCTTTCATTAAAATTAGCGCTCCGGGCAGAAATCACACCGCCTCGGCGTAGCGCTTTGCCCGAAGGATGCAGCATTACGCACAAGTCACAGATGTGAAAATAAATTGTGCGCTGATAATAGCATTTTTTAGACGTGTGCTTGCGCTCTGAGGCCCGGCATGAAAGCGCCTGGTACATTATACCGGGCGCTTATCAATAACACCGAGAGCTCAGAGGTAAAGCACGAAACACATCACGGCTATAAAACCAGGCACCGGGTAACGCGTTGCGCTTTATATCCTGCTGGCTTAACGATTTAACACCTCTTTGGCTACAAAAAGGCCATTCAGCGCTGACGGAAAACCAGCATACACCGCCATTTGCATGATGACTTCGATAACCTCCTGTTCAGAACACCCGACGTTCAGTGCAGCCGCAATATGAACCTTAAGCTGTGGCGCGGCATTTCCCATTGCGGTCAGGGCCGCCACTACGGCAAGTTCTCTTGTGCGTAAATCCAGTCCCGGGCGTGAATATATATCTCCAAAGGGAAATTCAATCAGTAAATCCGCGAAATCAGGTGCTATATCCCGCACGCTGGCAATAACCTTTTCACCGGCATTGCCATCAATTTCTTTCAGTTTTTCCCAGCCTCTCAAATAACGTTCACTTTTCATGTTTGTTTCTCCCGTTAGCAGACCAGGAGAGACTATTTTTTATTGATAACCGTGACCAATACTCTTTATGTGATACCCTACAGGTATGAGTAAACGTATTGAGCTGAGACATTTTCGCTACTTTGTCACATTGAGTGAAACGCTTAATTTCACCCGAGCCGCAAGGTTATTACACATCTCTCAACCTCCCCTGAGTCGGCAAATCAAAGAGCTGGAATCACTCTTGCGTGTTGAGCTGTTCAACCGCAGCAAGACCCAGGTTACGTTAACGCACGCCGGAGAGGCATTTCTTCCCGAAGCCAGGCGGGCCCTGGAGCAAGTGGAAAACGCCATTGCAGTTGCCAGAGCCGCTGACACACCGGCACAACGCGCGTTTTACGTAGGCTATACCACCGTCTTTGAGCGCAGCGCTATTCCCAACGCCCTTGAATTACTCAAAAACGACTTTCCAGAGTGGGATATAAAAACCGCTGGAAAACACTCGATTGAGCTGGTTAAAGATGTAAAAAATGGTGTGTTAGATGTGGCCTTTATTGGGTTGCATACCCGGACTGAAGGGTTAGAGGTTGAGTTGCTCAAAGAAGAAGGTTTTGTGGTGGCGCTACCTGAGGCACACCCGCTTTCACAGAAATCCGAAATACCGCTCTCAGACCTCATTCATGAAAAGTTATTCTGGTTTGAGCGCAAAGCTAACCCTGGTTTTTATGATTACTGCCAGCGTGTATTTGATATGTCCGGTCTCAGGTTTGACACCATTAGTGAACCTGCCGAGCATCACATTATGCTGGGGATGATTGCCGAAGGAGAAGGTATTGCCTTAATCCCTGAGTCCTTAACCAAAGTGACCCGGCCCGGAGTAATCTTTCGTAAACTAGCGGACAGCAAACCCAGACTGGCAATGGGCATTGCCGTTGCTTACAACAAACATAAAAATCACCCTTTAATCCTGCCATTACTTCATGCCGTTCGCGGTGCTGTGAACAACCCGTAACATATGCCCCCCCTGCGCTCATAAGGCTTGCGGGAGCCAGACCTGCTCACCTGTGCCGTAAAAATTACTCATTCACTTTACGGTACAATACGTGGCGCAGCAGCGGGTGCCCGGCAGGTAATAGCGGATGGTCAAACTCACCGCAGCGCGTCATACCGAGCTTTTCCATGACTCGCTGTGACGGAAGATTTTGCAGCGTGGTAAACGAAACGATCTCAGCGAGCTTATAGTGATGAAACCCTGCTTGCAGTGCATGCTGTGCGGCTTCGGTAGCGTACCCTTGCCCCTGAAAGCGTCTAGCCAGGCGCCAGCTGATTTCCACCGCTGGCGCAAACGGCAATTCAGCGCCAACGCGATTCAACCCCACAAAACCGCAGCATTCACCGCTTTGCTTTTCTTCAGCAGCCCACAGGCCAAAGCCCTGTTCAGCCATACGGCGGCGAATGCGGGTAAACAGCGCATCACTCTCTTCACGGGCAAGCGGCGCCGGGAAGAAACGCATCACCACCGGGTCGGCATTGAGTGCAGCAAACGCCGCACGGTCAGTATCGCGCCACGGGCGTAAAATCAGGCGTTCCGTTGTTAACATTCTTGCTCCAGTTTTTGTGCGATGAGCGTACCCAGCCGCCTGACGGCCTGCTCTTCTCGCTCGCTCCACGCCCAGGAAACGTTGAGGCGAAAAGCATGATGCCAGGCCTGAGAGGTTGTGAACATTTTGCCCGGTGCAATACTGATGCCGCAGGCAAGTGCCGCATCTGACAACGCACTGGCGTCAAGGTGCGGCGGTAGCTCAATCCACAGGAAAAAGCCGCCATCGTGGCTGTGTATCTGTACCTGCGCCGGGAAATGACGATGCAGCGCCTCAATGGCCTGCTGCTTGCGCTCCATCAGTTCACGACGCAACCGCCGCAGATGGGCATCGTAACTGCGAGTGGTCAGATAATCGACCAGGGCCATTTGCATCGGTGAGCTGGTCGACAAGGTACTCATAAGTTGTAATTCCTGAATGCGTCTTGCGTGTACGCCTGCTGCGACCCAACCAATACGGAACCCCGCCACCAGACATTTAGAAAACGACGAACAGTGCATCACACTGCTGCCATCGTCCCACGCGCGCACGGGCTGCGGTTTTTCGCGCCCGGACCATAAATCAGTGTACACGTCATCCTCAATTAACGTGACGTTGTAACGTTTAAGTAGTGCCAACAACTGCTGTTTTTTCTGTTGGTTAAGCGTAAAGCCCATTGGATTCTGGCAGTTGGTCATCAACCAGCAGGCACGCACAGGACTGGTTTGCAACGCCTGTTCCAGTGCCTGCAAGTTTATCCCCTCACGAATATCGCTGGGTATTGCCAGCGCCCGCAGCCGCAACCGTTCCAGCGCCTGAAGCGCCCCGTAAAAACAGGGGTCTTCCACAATTACCCAGTCACCCGGGTTTGTTACAGCCTGCAGGCTAAGGTTCAGCGCCTCAAGCGCGCCTGCGGTAATCACAATTTCATCAGGAGAGATGCGCATACCCTGTGCCGCGTAGCGCCGGGCAATGGCCTGACGCAACTCCTCGTTACCCGGCGGCAGGTTGCTGGTAAGGCTAACGGCGCTGGCATTGCGCCCCACGCGTGTGAGTGAACGGTTAAGCTGCTGGAGAGGAAACAGACGAGGGTCAGGAAACGCAGAGCCAAAGGGCACAATCGCCGGGTCGCGGCTGGCCTGCAACACATCAAAGATATAAGTGTTGATGTCTACTGTACCGGAATGTATTGCCTTTGTTGGCGAGCGCTCCGACTGTGGACGTGAGGCAACGAAGTACCCGGACTGCGGGCGAGCGACTATCACTCCCTGGCTTTCCAGCGTTTGATAGGCATGGCTTACGGTCATAAAACTCATGCCGCTGTGCGCCACCTGTTCACGCAGCGACGGCAAACGATCGCCAGCGCGCCATACGCCCTGCTCAATCTGAGCCTGAATATGCTCTGCCAGCAGCTGGTACTTCTTCATGATTATGCTCAGCTAAACAAAGGCGTAGGTTTCCCGTCATCATCGACGGCCACAAAGTTGAACTGCCCGTTAATGACCTCTTTGCGATCATCGGCATACATGTCTTCCAACCAGACGGTGACAGTTACCGTGAGGCTGGTATTGCCTACGCGTGTAAC
>JALAGK010000532.1 GCA_022712475.1 Enterobacteriaceae bacterium | reverse complement strand
GTGCTATGGAATAGATATTTTTGCGAAGCCTGAGCAAGTCAGAGCGCTGACGGGAGATATGTCGCAGAACATTTCCCTGATAGAACAGCTCACCGTCAAAGAGAATCTCCTTTTTCTGGCTAAATCACGCAGCGTTCCTTACGCCCACGAGCGTATTGATGAACTGATCACTGAGCTTAATGTTGAGCATCTTTCTGATACGCTTGCATTGCACCTGAGTACTGACTGCAAGCTCAGGGTGTCGTTGGCTGCCAGCATTCTGCATTCACCAAAGGTGTTGATACTTGATGAACCTACCGCAGGCGTGACGCTTGCTGCGCGCCGGGCATTCTGGCAGGCACTGGAGTGTTTATCAGCAAAAGGCATGACAATCCTTGTCAGCACGCACTACAGTGATGAAGCAGAGCGTTGTCACTACCTGGTCAGGATGTCAAACGGCAGGCCACTCTCCTGCGGGCCCGCGTCAGCCATAGTCCATTCTTTAGGGCTGACGACGTTTGCAATACGTGGTCCTGATTTGCTTAGCCTTAAATGCCAGTTCAGCGGCATAAAGGAAGTTGAGCAAACCGTGATTTTCAGTAATACCCTCTATGTAACAGGAAAACAGTGCGACGGCCTGCTCAGCGCCGTCAGGATGCTGCCTGTGCGTTATCAGATTGAACATACCTCGTCGGCCATTGCTGCCTCAGTTGCGGGGTTGGCGACAAAAAACCTGCCAGCATAATGTGTTAGTAAGTCTGTCAAAAAGAGGCTACTGGCGGTTGCACCCGAGTACCCGTGCTGCCGAGGATGCGTGTCTCAACGCGCATCCGATTAATTGTTATTACTAATGAAGACCGGGTGCGGTTTCGCACACCCGGACCCTGGCTTTTCTTCTGAGCGTTGACGCTTTCTTGTGTAGTGGCGTGCGCTTGCAGGTTGCTTTAAGGGAGTGCCGACACAGCATGTCCTTAATCGCCACAGGATGTAGTGATATTCAGGCGGATACATCCTCAACTCGCCGTAGCGGTTTCGAGTTAACCCTGGTCATCATGTGTCCATCACCCCTGAGATGAAATATCCCCAATCTGGAATGGATACCCGTGCAACCGGCCGCACAGCGCGTCGGTAGTAAAAGTCTGTAGGCTGTCGCGATGTTCGTCGTAAAAGCGCAACCAGCGTTCGGGTAGAACAGGTATTGCTTGTTGTGCGGTAGTAAATACACAGCCAGTCCAGTCTGATTAGACCGTCGTTTACGCATGTGCTGAAGGTCGCCAGGGGCGTGCGTGAGGCAGAGAACTGTACTTTTCAGTCGAGTAAGAAAGGCGGGTAATGTATTTGTCGTGGCAAAAAAAAGGGCCAGAACGCGTTGCGCGCTGGCCCGTATGATTATTTACGCCTGTGAGGGCGGTTTATCAGAAGTTAACGCGTGCACCAAACATAACTGTGGTGTCAGAATAACCTGCGCTACCCACCTGCTGAGCGACGTTGCCCCACATGGTGAAGTCGTTGGCAATTTTACCTTCCACGCCAAGCTTCAGCTCACCGACGTTTTTATCGCCTGCGATGCTGTTGGTGACATCATCCATCTTCACGCTGTAGTCGTTGAAGTTGTGCAGCCAGTTAGCTTCAACAAACGGCTGGAAGTCGCGACCGGTATTGTTATCCAGCTCGCTGTGGCCTTTGAGGTAAGCACGTACACCGACGCGGCTTCTTAACATACCGTCAGTATCATCGGTCACCCAGGTGCCGTTGTGTTCACGGTGGTTATCAGCACCCACGTCCATCCAGGTCAGCTGCACTTTCGGCTGCAGCCAGCTGCTTACGCGCTCGCCCTGGGTCATCGGTACGGTATAACCGGCTTCCAGAGAAGCGGTAAAGCCTTTGGAATCATACTTCTCGGTCGCCAGCGCTTCGCCGTTGATGGTGTTACGGAACCAGTTGTAAAGTACCCAGCTGTCCACATAGGCACCAGACATGTCTTTCTCAGACTCAACCCAGGTGGCGTACACCCCTGCGCTGTAGCCTTCGACTTTACTGTCGGCGCGGTAGCCGGTAATGCCAGAGCGGATGTTGCTCTGCGCGTTACCGTAGCCACCCATCACGCCCACATGCCAGCGGTCATAGCCGTCAGAACTCCACTCAGCCAAATCAACACCCAGCTGCAGGACGTAGCGGTTGGTGCGGGCTTTCAGCTGTCCTGACTCATCATAGAAGCGGTTGTGGCTGCCGACGTGACGCATCCACAGGCCGTCGGCGTGAGCGCCTTCTGCGCTGCGTGCATAGCCACCTTCGCCGAGTCTGTCCTGCATGCGGTGGTCAAACATGGTGTTTGCCGCCAGCATGTTGGCCAGGTAAGACCCGGTTTCCGGACGGTACTGAGATACGCCATCCGGGCCCGGCTCAGGGTCGGTCACACCAGGAGGCGTTACGCCCGGATCGGTGACGCCTGGGTCAGTTACACCCGGATCGGTCACACCAGGGTCGGTGACGCCCGGGTCGGTAACTTCCGGCGCTTTGTTGGTCAGATACCAGCTTTGATTAATCTTCTCGAGATCGTAATCATACGCACCCGCAACAATACGACCTGACTTGGTGAAGGTACCTTCAGAGACGCCGCCGACGCTGACGACTTCAATACCGTTGACCGTATAAGCACCGGTACCGCCCAGTTCGTTGATAGCAACCCTGGTGTCACCGGCTTCAACGTTGCCGGTCACAATCAGTTTATCAGTCGGAGAATTGTCGTCACTGAGCAGGCTGTTCATGACGAGCGTACCGCCGTTACCGGCGTAGTTGCCGTTTACAGTCAGCGTTTTATAGTCGCCGCTGGTCGGCGCGCTGAAGGTAATGGTGCCGTTGTTAGTCAGTGACTGTACATCAGAGTTGGCGGTCAGATTCCAGTTACTGGTGCTATCAAGCTCAATAGAGGAGATATTCTGGCTGTAACCGGTCAGAATGCTATTGTTGCTGAGGAGAACATTAGAAGTGTTCTGCGTGCTGTTTGATACCAGTGAACCGTTAAGTATGCTGTTGTCTGCGTTAAGTTTTACGGCGCTATTAGTGCTCGGATCAGCAGGATCAGCCTGGACATCCAGCACCAAACCAGTGCCGCTGTTGAACGTCGTGTCTTTCGCAGTGACATTCAGCATAGCATCCTGGGCCAGAATGGAAGACTGAGCAGCATCAACAGTGACGGTGTTAAGAGTGACGTCACCCGCCTGTATGTAAGTGTCGCCGCCAATGGTAGCGAAGATGCCAGCGGCGTTACCAGTTTTCAATGTAGCGTTAGTGACACTGATTGAGCCCTGATCAACGGATAATGCATAGGAACCTTCACCAGAGGTGGTGATGTCGCTGTCTGTTGCTGTTACCTGACCTGCATTACCGGAGTAAATCCCCGCGCTGTTAGCACCAGCAGTGATTACTGGGCTCGCGATAAGCTCTACTTTTGCCGCATTTGCAGAAACGCCTGTTGACCAGTCTCCAAGAGTATCAACAGTCGTATTGGTGGCCTTAATTGTGCTAGATGTGCTGGAGAAAATACCGCCGCCGCCAGTAGTGGTAGTGTTTATGGCACTATCGCTTAGTATTATATTACCGGATTGATCGGCAGAGACCGCTACAGAATTTGAACCATCAATTGTCACTTTCACGCCGGTTGCGTCAACGGCTCCGGCATTTGTTGAGTAAATACCTTTACTACTGGCGCTACTGGTAGTTAAAGATGTTGCCTCGCTGAGAGTAACCGTGCCCCCATCAGCTTTCGCTGCTATGGAGTTGTTGCCTTTGGTGAGCACGGTTGTAGAAGCGGCCTTCACAGTACCGTTTGTATCTGCAAACAGACCAGTTGCATTTCCTACAGTTGTCGTCACCTTTGAAGCACCCGTCAGGGTGACATCTCCTTTGGTAGTGGCATACGCACCTACACCACCCTCACCCTCAATATTAACGGTCACTCCAGAGCCAGCAATTGTACCACCGGAAGAAGACAAACCGTGTGAGCCAGAGCCGGAAGTTGTGACCGTATCGCCTGTTAACTCGGCGATACCAGCCTTAACATTGATGGCGTGGGCATTGCTGCCAGTAGTCTTATACTTAGTGTTTGTCGAAGTTAATGAAGTATTTGTTTCACCCAATAAAACAGCGCTACCGTTGCTTCCAGCTGTTGAGATGGAGTTTCCGGTCGAAATAATTTTCGCGCCTGACACTGCGTTAATGGCGTTAGCGTTATCTCTCGAGGCGTTGACTCCAGAATCGCTAATCTCAACCTCACCATTCGTCACGCTAATGGCGTCGTTATCCTGTGAGGTGATAAAGCTGCCATTGCGCAGAATGGCTTTGGCTTTACTTGTGCTGTCAGCGTTTAGCTGTATTCCGGCAGCATTTAGAGCAGATGTCACAGTTAAGGTATCAGCGGTAAGTGAACTGTTATTACCCAGCAAAATACTACCGGCACCTGAAGAGATTACCTGAGCATTGTTTACAATTATTGTTGAGCCATTTTGAGCGTTAATGCCCCATGCGTCAGTCCCTGAATAGGTGATACCTGCGTTGCCGCTAGCATCCAACGTACCGTTATCCAGAGAGATTGTGTCTGCACCATCGCCACTGTTGGTGAATTTTGCATTTTTATTAATAACTAAAGTGCCTGAGTTGGTAACTGAGGCTGTAGCAACACCATTTTCACCAGTACTAAAGTCCAGGAAGCTGGCTCCTGTTTCCAGACGGCTACCAGCGTCTTTAATTAAAAAAGGATCTGAACCGCCATCCATGACAGTCTCTTGTTTTCCGCCATCAACAACGGTGAGAGCCAGTGCCTGCGAAGCAGGTAGTGCCATTAAACACAGTAGGGCCAGGCGATTATAAGCGAAGGGGGCGCGAATTTTCCGCGACATATATGCATTCCTTAGCGTTGGTTAATTGTACGAAACGTTAAATACAGGTATGCACAACATCGCCAGCCTGAGCTGTCCGTAAATAACGATGAGGTTTTGCACGGCCTGTAAGTTTTTATGCGAGCTTCACACTAAAGTATAGCGTAAGGATTTTTATTAGTCTGCATATATCAATTATTACCAATACGGATTTTTCCGAGAAAATAATTGGGGTTTGTTGAGCGTTCCTGGTTTATATGAAGGCGAATACGCTGCCGGGAGGGCATTTAATACCGTCTTGAGTGGTGTTTCCTTAACGCTCCAGAAAATAACAGAACCTGTTACGTCATCCTTTATATAGAGGTCAATGGC
>JALAGK010000531.1 GCA_022712475.1 Enterobacteriaceae bacterium | reverse complement strand
CAGAGGTTCATCATGAAAATGCTCAACCGCATTGCGCTGGTCGCAACGGGAGCACTTCTGTCAGGGATGATGAACTCAACAGTCGCATTTGCTGAAACCAACGGAACCCTTGCGTTCTCGGGGGCGCTTATCGAAGGTGCCTGTACGATGACGAAACAGCAAAATAGCGTTGACTCCACTTGCCATGCTGTTGATGGCACAATGCAGACAGCCTCACTCACTGTGAGTCCTGTAACACAAGGACTTTTACCTGCCAACAAAGGAACCACATCCATGCAGTGGATGAACAATGCCAGAACGGTGGGAGTCGTAACAGCGCATTATCACTGAATGAAGTGAAAAAGGAGATAATATAAGCGCGGATATATAACCCAGTTAAGAGAGCACTAATGATTTCATCCTGCAATAACTACCGCCCGGTAGACGTTAACGCTCACGGCAGTTAACTCGTCTGCGGGCGGTATTGCGTTTGTCATCACCACAATACACCTCGCTTTCAGGCAATAAAAAGGGGCAATAAATTGCCCCCTTAAGAAAAGATATGTGTGCAGTAATCAGAAGCGATAGCCGGCTGAGAACATAAATACCCACGGGTCGATGCGAGTACTGACAGAATGACGCTCTTCACCTGCTTTAAATTTCACGTCGGTATCAATATCCATGTACCACAGAGAGGCGTTAATCAGCCAGTCGCGGTTAATCAGATAGTCAATCCCCACCTGGCCCGCAACCCCCCAGGAATCGCTCAGGCTCAGATCGCTAAGCCCAGCACCTTTACCCGTACTATTGAATTTCTCATTAAAGAAGTTGGTGTAGTTAACACCCACACCCACATACGGACGTGCCTTGCTGCTGGAATTGCCAAAGTACCACTGTGCCATCAGTGACGGCGGCAGATGGTTGACGGTGGCGATTTCACCTACACCGCCCACACCTACACGGTGGCGGAATGGCGTCGCTGCCAGCAACTCGATACCCACGTTATCGGTTGCCATATAGGTGAAGGTCAAACCCAGCTGGGTGTTGTTGTTAACGTTAAAACTACCCAGACCCGGCAATACGCTACCTGAACCTGCGGTCGGGCGAACGGTGGCGCTACCGGCACGCAGGAAGAATTCACCTGCTTCATGTGCCGCTGCCACGCCAGAGAAACAACTTAATGCGAGAAGTGCCACTGCAAACTTTTTCATGTCCCTTTCCTTATTATGTTTTGCTGCCGAGCAAATATACCTGGTAAGGAGTAATTCAGAACCGTTCGCGATCACATTTCGCTGGCTAATTTAACATTCAATGATCCAGATTAATTTTTTGATATCCTGGTGAAAGGCGTTTTTTGACGACAAATCAATTTAGGCGATATTCATGAACGTAAATATTGACTGTTCATTTTATTTCTATCAGTTGCCTGAAATGTACGCCGATAATTTGCACGTCCGTTCTCCGCACGCACCACTACTGGAAATTTCTGGAACCAATAACGTGGGCATGGATGTCTTGTTCTGGTCTCTGCTCTGCTTGACGGCATCACCGTAGCATGACAAAGAGTACAGTGCGTGGGTGCTAAAGGTGAGCAGGTTTTCATCCACTATATGCATAAGAGCATCAAACCCACGTTGTAACAGGTAATCTACCCGCCAACAGTGGTGCCAGCCGGACACAACCAGGGTACAATCGCTCGCAGATTAATACTGGCTTTAACTCAAGGAGCGTGCATGTCTATCACGGCGAACACGGTTTACCGCGATACCGGTAATTTCGTTCGCAATCAGTTTATTACCATCTTACTGATCGCCTTACTTTGTGCTTTTGTTTCGTTCGTGACCAGCCTGGCTCTCTCTCCAGGCAGTGAGCAGCTTGCAATTCTCAGTGAAGGAGATAACCTGGCAGGTAGCGTGGGGCTGTTTGATCTGGTACGCAACATGACCCCGGAACAACAGCAGGTGCTGTTGCGTGCCTCAGCTGCGTCTACCTTTTCAGCATTGCTCGGCAACACGATTCTTGCTGGTAGCGTGCTGGCGCTTATCCCATTAGTCTCCGCCGGTCGTCGCACCAGCGCGCTGACCGCTATTGGCGCTTCAGTTCCCTTGCTGCCGCGCCTGCTCATTCTTATTCTGCTCACCACCTTTATCGTGCAAATGGGCATGATGTTTATCATCGTACCCGGCATTCTGTTGGCTATTGTGCTGTCACTGGCCCCCGTCATTCTGGCGCAGGATCAAGCAGGTATTTTCGCCGCGATGCGCAGCAGTATGAAACTGTCATGGACCAACATGCGCCTGGTGGCACCGGCTGTCATCGGCTGGCTGCTGGCCAAAGTAGCATTGATGCTGATGGTCGCTTCCTTTGCTGTGCTCACACCAGAGGTCGCTTCCATCCTCCTCAATACCGTCAGCAATCTGATTTCGGCAACGCTGATTGTGTACCTGTATCGTCTGTACATGCTGTTACGCCAGTAATCTTTTCCGACTCCTGACATCAGGCTATAGTCAGGAGTCCTCTTTTTATGGAACCAACTATGAAGCAGTTGCTCGATTTCCTCCCGCTCATTATCTTTTTCGCCTTTTATAAGATGTACGACATCTTTGTGGCCACCGGCGCGCTGATCGTTGCTACCGCCGTCGCGCTGGTTATCAGCTGGTACAAATACCGTAAAGTCGAGAAAATGACGCTGGTAACCTTTGTACTGGTAGCGTTCTTCGGCGGCCTGACGCTGTTTTTCCATAACGATGAATTTATCAAATGGAAAGTCACCGTCATTTACGGCCTGTTCGCAGCAGCGTTATTGATTAGCCAGTGGGTACTCAAAAAGAACCTGATTCAAAGCATGCTGGGTAAAGAGATTGTGTTACCTGCACCAGTATGGTCACGGCTGAATCTTGCCTGGGCGCTGTTTTTTATCGTCTGCGGACTGGGGAACATTTATGTGGCCTTCTGGTTACCACAAAACATCTGGGTAAACTTTAAGGTGTTTGGCCTGACTGCACTGACGCTGATTTTTACCCTGCTAAGCGGTATTTATATGTACCGTAATATGACCGAACAGCAAAAATGACGTGCTTTCAAAACGCCGGTACAACCGGCGTTTTTTTGTCCTTTCCTGTCTGCCGACTCTCTTGCAACTTCGTGTATACTCCGCACTGACACACGCATAAACACGCTGTATT
>JALAGK010000530.1 GCA_022712475.1 Enterobacteriaceae bacterium | reverse complement strand
TCGAGATAACCAAAGGGACAAGAGAAGCTGTTGCTGCATTGATAAAGCTTGGCAATTTGCACAGTAAAGACTTCTTGTTTCGGTCTCGGGTCGGAACTAACCAGCACATTTCAACCCGGTAATATAACCGAATCTTTCATGGGTGGGTAGAAAAGCTTGGTCTCGAAGATTCGCTTTACAGCACACATTCCATAAGAAGAACAAAACCTTACCTGATCTACAAGAAAACCAAGAATCTCCGGGTAATCCAACTTCTGTTGGGTCATAAGAAACTGGAAAGCACAGTCCTTTATCCGGGCATTGAAGTCGATGATGCGTTAGAGATCTCTGAACCGATTGAAGTCTAAGGTTGTCAGGGCTGCAACAGTAGCCCTGTGCCATGAGCGTACGCTGCTAACAGCGTAGTGTGTTAATCTCCAGGGCACTGGTCAGTATACCCACTTATATCCTGCTCCTGTATTGAATATCCTCTTCAACCGTTGAGCCTCAAAGTATCAATAACCGCGCGCAGAGCGGGCGACACATTGCGATGCGGGTAATACAGAAATGAACCTTCCAGACGCTGACTGCAATGTTGTAGTACTCTGATAAGCTTTCCTTGCGCTATGTCTTCGCTAACCAATTCTTCCGGCACGTACGCCAGTCCCAGCCCCAGACGGGCGGCTTTTGCCTCCATGTAGCTGTCAGAAAAACACCATTGCCCCTGCGGTCGATGGATTATTTTTTTGCCATCCTGATGGAGCTCCCAGGCGTACAGGCTGCCGTCGCCAAACTGATAAGCAATGCAGGGATGCGCCGTTAAATCTGCGGGAGTTTGCACAAAACCGTAGCGACGAAAGTGCTCTGGCGTACCCACAACGGCCATCTCCATATCAGGCGAAATGCGAACCGCAATCATGCCGCTGTCAACTTCCGGCCCCAGACGCACCCCCGCATCAAATCGCTGCGCAATAATATCGACAAACCGACTTTCGCTGATGAGCTCCAGGCTAATGTCGGGGTAGCGTTGCTTAAACACCGCAAGCTTCGGCAGGAGCACTTTATCAATAGCATGCTGGCTGGCATTAATGCGTACCGTACCGGATGGGGTCTGGCGGTAATGCGCCACCGTGGCAAGCCCCGTATCCAGGGCATCGAACCCTGACTCAATGTTCCCATAAAGCTGCTCGCCCGCATGGGTCAGCGATAATCTGCGCGTGGTGCGTACCAGAAGCTGCACACCCAGTCGTTCCTCAAGCTCGCGTACAGCGCGGCTGATGCCCGATTGCGCCAGGCCAAGGCGCTGTGCTGCAGCGGTAAAACTGCCCTCCCGCACCACCAGCATAAACAGGTAGAGATCGTTGTAGTTTTCCCGTTTCGCCATCATTTCCCTCATGACTGCACCGCAATTTATAACAATTTGCTATTAATCTTAGCACTATTCACCCTCTAATCAGCACGTAACGTGCTGACTATAATGCGCACATTGCACTCAATCACAGCAGCATTGCCTGCATGAAACCTGTTTCTGACACTTTTTTCTGGAGTATGTTGATGACTGTTTTCACCCAAAAACTGACAGCCGCAATACCCACCTTACTGCTATGCGCATCATTAAGTGGAGTCACAACGATGAGTTATGCCCAAACAACGAATCCGAACGCCCCCGTTTCGCTGATTGCACAGTGGGACAAAACTTTTGCTGAAAGTACCAAAGTCGATCATCGCAAAGTCACCTTTCAGAACCGTTACGGCATAACGTTAGTCGGGGATCTCTACCTGCCGAAAGATCGCGGTGAGCGCAAGCTGGCAGCCATTGCCATCAGCGGCCCCTTTGGTGCGGTAAAAGAACAATCCAGTGGTCTTTATGCACAGACGCTGGCTGAACAAGGATTTGTTACTCTGGCGTTCGACCCTTCCTGGACAGGTGAAAGCGGTGGTTACCCGCGTAATGTCGCGTCCCCGGATGTCAATACCGAGGATTTCAGCGCGGCGGTTGATTTCCTGGGCTTGCAAAAAGAGGTTGATCGCAACCGCATCGGGTTACTCGGTATTTGCGGCTGGGGTGGTATGGCCTTAAATGACGCCGCGATGGATACCCGCGTTAAAGCGGTGGCAACCAGTGTTATGTATGACATGAGTCGCGCAATGGGTCATGGCGTGGGCGATGGAAAAGACCGCTACACCACTGCCGAGCGCCGCGCCGTGTTGCAGTATCTGAACGAACAGCGCTGGAAAGATGCGCAAAGCGGCACTTTCGCGCCCGGCGGGCATGATATTTATGTTGATGAACAAGGAAAGGCCAGCGCTTCTGAGCGTATTCTGCCAGAAACCTTACCCACCAATCCCAACCCGGTTTTAAAAGAATTTTTCGATTATTATCGCATGCCGCGTGGTTTCCATGCGCGTT
This sequence comes from Enterobacteriaceae bacterium, assembly GCA_022712475.1. Taxonomy (GTDB): domain Bacteria; phylum Pseudomonadota; class Gammaproteobacteria; order Enterobacterales; family Enterobacteriaceae; genus Tenebrionibacter. The sequence goes on along the minus strand of JALAGK010000530.1, from coordinate 1,435 downwards.
CGGTCAACTCTACGGGGGCATGGAATGCGACAATGCCGTTGTCGTTTATGAATATGCCGCTACTGAGCTATGCCAATGAAGTCACTATCCCAACGCTTATTGTGACCGGCGAAAAAGCGCATTCACGTTATTTTGCTGAAGATGCCTTTAAAGCAATTGGCAGCAAAGAGAAAACGCTGGTGATAGTGCCAGGAGCAAACCATGTGGATCTGTATGACAACGCTGCTGGCAAAATTCCCTTTGCTCAATTTGAGGCATTTTTCAGGACTCATTTAAAGTAACCCCTCAGTAACACACATTCTCTGGCCACCTGTCATGCACAGGTGGACCTGACTTGCCTCATGTTACAGACAACGCACAACATGCTCCCCGCATTAATGTCGTTACTCCCGGTATAACGTCTGCCTGACTGCGCCAGACGCTTGTCTCCCCTGATAGAGAGATGCTGATAATGTCCACAGTAAGTTTGAAATCACCTTGCGAAAAAGCGCATGCCTGGTGGGGTGGCATATTTGCCATGACGCTGTGCGTGTTTGTACTCATTGCGTCTGAGTTTATGCCGGTCAGCCTTCTTACCCCCATTGCCAGTGATTTGCATGTCACGCAGGGGCTGGCGGGGCAAGGCATTGCCATCTCTGGCGCGCTGGCGGTATTAACCAGTTTGACCATCTCGCAGATTGCAGGCGATATGAATCGTAAATATCTTCTGCTGGGGCTGACGGGCCTGATGGCGCTATCAGGCGTGATTATCGCGCTGGCGCCCCATTACCCTGTGTACATGCTGGGGCGAGCGTTAATTGGTATCGTCATCGGTGGCTTCTGGTCAATGTCTGCTGCGACTGCCATTCGGTTAGTACCACAACATCAGGTTCCCCGTGCGCTGGCGATTTTTAACGGTGGGAACGCGCTGGCTAGCGTTGTGGCGGCACCGCTTGGCAGTTACCTTGGAGCAACTGTCGGATGGCGGGGAGCCTTTTTGTGTCTCGTACCGCTTGCGATAGCGGCGTTCGTCTGGCAATGCATCAGCTTACCGTCAATGGAAAGCGATAAAGCACAAAAGCCACAGAGGTCTTTGCTGAGTCTGTTGCGCGTCACAATTGTGCCCACAGGACTGCTGGCCTGCGGGCTCTTTTTTATGGGGCAATTTGCTTTATTTACCTATGTGCGACCGTTTCTGGAGACCGTGACCCGGGTTAATCCTGCTGGCCTGTCTTTCATACTACTTGCTATCGGTGTAGCGGGTTTTGTTGGTACAGTGCTGGTTTCAGGGTGCCTGAACGCAGGGTTTTATCAGACCTTAGTGACGATCCCGCTGCTGATGGCGACCATTGCCGCTACGTTACTGCTGATCGGACATAACTTTTGGGCTGTTGCGGTTTTACTCAGCCTGTGGGGGTTGCTGGCGACAGCGGCACCTACAGGATGGTGGACATGG
>JALAGK010000056.1 GCA_022712475.1 Enterobacteriaceae bacterium | reverse complement strand
CTGTGCCCTTTTTTATGGGATGAAGATAATGAAACAGCTGAATATTGCCGTGGGCATCATCCGTAATCCGCAAGGCGACATTTTTATCACCCGCCGGGCAGCGGATGCCCATATGGCGAACAAGTGGGAGTTTCCCGGCGGTAAAATAGAGGCAGGTGAAACACCTGAGCAGGCGCTGGTACGCGAGCTTGAGGAAGAGACCGGCATTACCGCTATAAAATACTCGCTGTATGAGACGCTTTCACATGAGTTTAGCGATCGTAACGTTAACCTGTGGTTTTTTCTGGTTGAGCAGTGGCAGGGAGAGCCATGGGGCAAGGAAGGTCAGCCGGGAGAATGGGTTGCGCAACGTGCGCTAAATGCGCAGGCATTTCCACCCGCCAATGTGGCCGTTATTGAGAAGCTGTTGGGCGAGTAAAATACGGGTGCGCCATATGGTGGCGCACCATAGTGGTTACTGATTCTCTGTTTCGCTCCAGCCGTCGCTGTCCGACAAATCCCCCTGGCTTGGAATACGTTTTTCTTCCGCAGCCCATTCGCCGAGATCAATCAACTGGCAGCGCTTGCTGCAAAACGGGCGAAACGGGCTGCTTTCATTCCAGATAACAGCCTTGCCGCAGGTTGGGCAGTTGACCACAGTCGCATCTGACATTCTTGCTCCTTAGCAGCAGGCAAGTTCAAAATCGAGACGTTCAGGTACGCCGCCACGCTCACTATCTAACGGTAAAAAGCGAATGGCAAAGCGACTTTTGTGACCTGAGATTTGCGGATACAGCCCATCGTCGGCGGGAAGCTGTAGACGCAGCAGATCCGCATCCTCGCCATTGTCCTGATAAAAGCCATTGAGGCTGGTCTGCCTACGCAGCGGGGCTGCGTTACGAATCAACTCCAGCAGCATGTTCAGCGGCTCTTTTATCGGCTCCAGTGAAGCCTGCCAGTATTCAACCTGCTCATCACGTACATGTTGCGGCAGGGCAAGCCAGATGTGCAGCGTTGGTAAATCAAAGCTGCAGCAACCACCGGGGATACTCAGACGCTGGCGTACCAGAGCCAGGAGCTTATCTTCACGTAGAATCTGGCCCGGACGCGGGGCCGACATCATCTTGCTACCTGATTCACGTAACTGAGTGCCAAGCTCCCGGATGCGATGTGTGTCCGCTCCGGGAACCTCGGCCCAGCTATTGAGTTTACGCTGCTGGCGTTCCAGCTCTTTAAGAATTTCAGTGCGTATTTCGCCACGCTCAAAAACATCGAGAAGGTCACTGGCGTTGCGAAAAAAATTCAATGCGCTGGCGTGGTCACGAACCGGAAGTTGGGCTTCCATCTGTGTCAGTAAAAATTCCATGCGCAGCCAGGTACGCATTTTTTCATTAAGAGGATGCTCAAAGAGAACGTAAGCGTGCATTAATGTGGTTCCTGTGCTGCTGCCTGTGCAGCCAGTGCCAGATAGCGCTGGTGCAGGGTGGCTACTTGCGCAATGGCGAGTTGCGGCTCACCATCGTTATTAATGATATCGTCGGCGGCGGCCAGACGCTCCTCGCGGGAAACCTGGGCGGCGATAATCTGTTCTGCCTGTTCACGGGAAATACCGTCGCGCGCCATTGTGCGTGACAACTGTGTCTGCACGCTGACATCAACGACCAGTACGCGGCTGGCTTTATCGCACAGCCCGTTTTCTACCAATAGCGGCACTACCCACAGTACGTAAGGGGAAATTGCGCAGGCGATAGCTTCCTGTGTTTGCTGTTGTATCAAAGGATGTAGCAGCGCGTTAAGCCACGCCTTTTGTGCAGGCTCTGCGAAAATGATGTCACGCAATCGGCGTCGGTTAAGACTGCCGTCGTTTGCCAGTACATCGGTGCCGAAGTGTTCAATAATAGCGCGCAGGACGGGCTTTCCCGGCTCTACGACCTGGCGTGCGATAATATCAGCATCAACAACGGCTACCCCTGAACGGGAGAAGGCGTCGGCCACGGTACTTTTGCCGCTACCAATGCCGCCCGTTAAAGCGACCGTATAGACCATAAAGTCATTATCCTGAATTCTGCCAGACGGAGAGGTTCGGGTGTTACGTCACCGTTACATCATCCTGTGATATAGCACGGCTCTGCGACCCGGCCTGGCGTTGCTGAGATAAATTTTCAGGATTGTAGCGTAAAAAAGGGATTTTTCGCAGTCTTGCGCAGGCAATATTAGTGCGTATGATAGCGTCACTGGAGTTGGTTGCTACACCGCCGATAACGTTACAGCGAGTCGCCACATAATCCAGGAAACCGCACATGCGTATTGAAGAAGATCTGAAATTAGGTTTTAAAGACGTTCTTATCCGCCCTAAACGTTCTACCCTCAAAAGCCGTTCTGACGTTGAGCTTGAGCGCGAATTCTCTTTTAAACATTCAGGCGTAACCTGGTCCGGCGTGCCGATTATTGCGGCCAATATGGACACTGTGGGTACGTTTAGTATGGCTCAGGCTTTGGCCGGATTTGGCATTCTCACGGCCGTGCATAAACATTACAGCGCTGAAGACTGGCACAGCTTTATTCAGAACGCGCCGCAGGGTGTTTTGCAGCATGTGATGGTATCTACAGGTACGTCTGAGGCTGATTTTGCGAAGACCAAAGCAATTCTGGCGCTCAGTTCTGAACTGAAGTTTATCTGTATCGACGTGGCAAACGGCTACTCTGAGCACTTCGTGCAGTTTGTCAGCAAGGCTCGTGAGGCGTGGCCGGATAAAGTTATTTGCGCAGGTAATGTCGTAACGGGTGAGATGTGTGAAGAGCTGATTCTTTCTGGCGCAGACATTGTGAAAGTGGGAATTGGTCCGGGCTCAGTGTGCACGACGCGTGTTAAAACCGGCGTTGGTTATCCGCAACTTTCTGCGGTGATTGAATGTGCAGATGCGGCTCACGGCCTGGGCGGACAGATAGTCAGCGACGGTGGCTGCACTATGCCAGGTGATGTGGCAAAAGCGTTTGGCGGTGGTGCTGACTTTGTCATGCTTGGCGGTATGCTGGCTGGGCATGAAGAGAGCGGCGGCAAAATCGTTGAAGAAGACGGTGAGAAATTTATGTTGTTCTACGGCATGAGTTCCGAGTCGGCAATGAATCGCCATGTTGGCGGTGTGGCGGGTTACCGTGCTGCAGAGGGGAAAACTGTTCGCCTGCCGTTGCGTGGGCCAGTAGAAAATACCGCGCGTGATATTCTTGGTGGCCTGCGCTCGGCCTGTACCTACGTGGGGGCATCACGCCTGAAAGAGCTGACGAAGCGCACTACGTTTATCCGTGTTCAGGAACAGGAAAATCGCATTTTCAATAGCCTGTGAGTGAACCCGTCAACGCTGTTCTGCGGCGCGTCTCAGACGCGCCGTTTTGTTTATCTGGCATTATGCTACGCTGCGACTGTATGGCCTGTTTCATTTTGGCCCTTCATTCTGGGTCTTGCCTTCGTTACCGCCATTTCATACCTGCAATTACTGTGTTCTGATATCACTACCGGTGTGCTCATGGCTCTCAACCCATACTCATGGCATCACCAAGCTGAAAGATGGGCAAATACATGGCGATGACGAGCGTGCCAACCATTACGCCCATCACCACCATCATTAATGGCTCCAGTGCTGCTGTTAGTTTCTCGGCACGTTCAAGAGTACGTTCTGCGTGCCACTGCGCCAGCCTGTCCAGCATGTCATCAAGACTACCGCTCTCTTCGCCGGTGCGGGCAAGCTGAATGCAAAAGGGGGTAAAAATACCCGCCTGACTCAGTGCCTGCGAAAATGTTCCACCAGTACTGATGGACATGCGCATATCGCGCAACTTCGCCTGCCACAACGGATGTGCCATCACCATTTCAGCAGCTTCCAATCCCTGAATGAGCGCGATACCGGACTGTTGCGTGAGGGCCAGGGTGGTATGTATCTGAGTTAATCGCTGGCCCTGCACCAGTTCAGCAAACAATGGCAGCTTCAGAAGAAGACGGTATATTCTGTTTTGCCAACGCGGCTGGCGGCGCAGGTACGCCCAGCCAGTAGTCAATAAAACAGTGAGTGCCAGGCACCCTGGCGCGTTGCGCTCAAGCCAGTCAGAAAACGCGATAAGATGTTGGGTGAGCGCGGGCAGTGGCGCATTAAAGCTTTGGTAGATACTGGCAAACTCGGGCAGAACAAAAATCAACATTGCGCCGCTGACCGCCAGGGCAATAAGCAGCGTAAACAGCGGATAGCGCAGTGCTTTCATCACTTTTTTATGCAGCAGGTACTGTTGCTCCTGCTGGACGGCCAACTGGCGGCAGCTGGTATCCAGCTTCCCCGTCAGCTCACCGGTACGCAGCAGAGCGATAAACAGCGGTGGGAAAACAGTTGGCCACTGTTCAAGAATGACAGACAGCGCCTGGCCTTGTTCAAGCTGGCGAGCAACCTGCTCAAGCAGGGCGCGCCACGCAGGAAGCGGATGTTGTTCGGCCAGCATCCGGCAACCAAAATCCAGTGAGATACCGGCATGCACAAGTGCTGCAAGCTGGTGTAAAAAATCAATCTTATTACGTAAGCTCCAGCTACGGTGCGCTGAGAAGGAAAGTGGGCGCAAGCGGATGGGAATGGCGTTGCGCCGTGCAAACTCCTGTAAAACGGTATTGCGCTCACTAGCCAGTGAAAATCCCTGTTTTAGTTCACCCTCTGGCTCAAGCACCTGCCAGCGCCAGAGTTTTAGTTTAGTTTTCCTCATGAGGTAAACCCAGCACCCGCCACAGCTCATGTGCCGTGGTGAGCCCCTGACTGACGGCGCTTATTCCGCTTTCCAGCAGTGTCTGCATACCTTGCTGGCGGCAACGCTGCTCCAGCATGTGAGCGGTTTCACCTGCAAGAATAGCCTGCCGTAACGTGGCGCCTATCGGCATCAGTTCAAACAGGGCCAGTCTGTCGTAATAGCCGCCATAGCAGCGCTCGCATCCCACGGCGTGCCAGTGCGTAACAGGTTCTGGCGATAGCGTTTGTGACAGTATCAATGTTTCGGCTGCGGGTTGTCGGCAATGTGAACACAGGCGGCGCACCAGACGTTGGGCGACAATTAGTTCAAGCGTGCAGGCGATTTGCCAGCGAGCAATACCCATCTGTTCAAGGCGCGTCAGCGTTTCGACGGTGGACTGTGTGTGCAGTGTAGACAGTACAAGGT
>JALAGK010000529.1 GCA_022712475.1 Enterobacteriaceae bacterium | reverse complement strand
TCTTCAATCAGGCGTCGGCCAAGGCTCACCACATCCTGGTGCTCATAACCAAGACGCTCATACATGCCGAGCACAACATCGTTATCTTCGCGCACCATTATCTGAATTTTAGGACAGCCACGAGCAATGAGTTTTTTCTCCAGGCGGCTTAGCATGGCATTAGCAATACCTCGCCCGCGAAACTCAGGATGTACCCCAAGGTAATAGGCCGAGCCACGATGGCCATCGTAGCCGCCCATAATAGAACCGACGATTTCACCGCCGACTTCAGCGACCAGGAAAAGCTCAGGCGAGTGATTCATTTTACGTTCAATGTCCATTTCAGGATCGTTCCACGGGCGCAGCAAATCGCAGCGCTCCCAGAGCGTAATCACTTCTTCAAAATCATCCTGACGAAAGATACGTATTTCCATAGGGTTGCCTGCCTTAAGACGCCAAAATAGTAATTATGGTAGTTACTGGAAAAATAGCCCATATCTTAACTTACTTCACGCACAATAGTGGCATAATAGCCGCCCGCCACGTCCTGAAATAAAAAGCAAAACATTTGCCGCAAAAATCAGGTCGTTTCGCGGATAATGATACGCTATAACACCAGACTGTAAGATAACTCCCCGTTCTTAGCGCCGCATGACAAAAAACCTGACGCACCGTTTGCCTGCATCTGGCGCTATGCAGTTAAAGGGAAATCTCAGATAAATAACAGGGCCGTATGAGTAAGATAAAAACACTGAAACCCCTCGCCTCGCGCCGCCAGTTTCTGCTCACCGGTCTGGCAGCGCTGACGTTTGCCGGGCTGAATAACGCTTACGCCCGCCAGGAAAGCCCCGCGCTGAAAACCAGCAACGGCCACAGCAAACCGAAAAAAAGCAGTGGTCGGCGAGTCATTGTACTCGACCCAGGCCACGGCGGTATTGATACCGGCGCCATCGGCAGTAACGGCTCGAAAGAAAAACACGTCGTACTGGCGATTGCCAAAAACGTGCGCACTATTTTACGCCAGAAAGGTTATGACGCACGCCTGACCCGCGACAGCGACGAATTTATCCCGTTGTATGACCGCGTGGAGATTGCCCACAAACACGGGGCTGACCTGTTTATGTCTATTCACGCAGATGGCTTTACTAACCCGTCTGCCGCTGGCGCGTCTGCGTTTGCCCTCTCCAACCGTGGTGCCAGTAGCGCGATGGCAAAATATCTCTCAGAAAAAGAGAACGCCGCAGACGATGTGGCTGGCAGCAAAGTGAAAGACCGTGACCATTATCTGCAGCAGGTGCTGTTCGATCTAGTGCAGACTGACACCATTAAAAACAGCCTGACCCTCGGCTCGCATGTCCTCAAGCACATCCGCACCGTTCACCGCCTGCACAGTAAAAACACCGAGCAGGCGGCGTTTGTGGTGCTTAAGTCGCCCTCGGTGCCGTCAGTGCTGGTCGAAACCTCGTTTATCACCAACCCGGAAGAAGAGCGCCTGCTTGGCACTACGGCGTTTCGCCAGAAAATCGCTCACGCCATTGCCGCAGGCGTTATCAGCTACTTCAGCTGGTTTGATACGCAAAAAGCCCACTCTAAGCGGGGCTAACGACGATGAAACCCGATATTCAGGTCGTAAAATCCTTTCTGCTCAGTTTGCAGGACACCATTTGCCAGCAATTGAGTGCGCTTGATGGTGCGCCGTTTCGTGAAGACAGCTGGACACGCGAAGGCGGTGGTGGTGGACGCAGCCGCGTGCTAACCGGCACGCTGTTTGAGCAGGCGGGCGTCAACTTTTCACACGTGCACGGCGCTGCCATGCCGGCGTCTGCCACCGCACATCGCCCGGAACTGGCGGGCCGCAGCTTTGAAGCGCTCGGTGTTTCGCTGGTCGTGCACCCGCTTAATCCGTATGTGCCCACCAGCCATGCCAATGTGCGCTTCTTCATTGCTGAAAAACCGGGTGCCGAACCGGTCTGGTGGTTTGGCGGCGGTTTCGACCTGACACCGTACTATGGCTTTAGCGAAGATGCTGAGCACTGGCACCGTACCGCACGCGATTTATGCCTGCCTTTTGGCGAGGATGTGTATCCACGATATAAAAAGTGGTGTGACGATTACTTTTATCTGAAGCACCGCGATGAACAACGCGGCATTGGCGGCCTGTTTTATGACGACCTGAATACGCCCGATTTTGACCACGCTTTTAGCTTTATGCAGGCAGTCGGTCAGGGCTATCTGGATGCCTATTTACCTATTGTTGAGCGCCGCCGGGCCCTGCCCTGGGGCGAGCGCGAGCGCAGTTTCCAGCTTTATCGTCGTGGCCGCTATGTGGAATTTAATCTGGTATGGGACAGAGGCACGCTGTTTGGGCTACAAACAGGCGGACGCACTGAGTCAATTTTGATGTCTATGCCGCCCCAGGTACGCTGGGAATATGACTACCAGCCACAGCCAGGTAGTCCGGAAGCACAACTTGCGCAGTTTATTAAAGTGCGCGACTGGGTATAGCCCCTCGGTCCTGCTCACTGGCCGCTTAACTACCCGTTTTGCGGCCAGTTTGGTTAAAATCATTTTTATTTATTTCAGAACATTTTCCAAAAATTCCCAAATTTCTCTTTCTCAACTTTCCATTCCTGGAATTTGGCGAGATAAAATCTCGCGACTTTAATGGCGCGCACTTTTCGCATTGTTGGCCCTCTGTTCTCGCAATATCAAGTACAGATATACTACTTCCTGAATGGAATGAACAACCTGAAGGGAACACCAATGAATAAATATCCCCTTTTCGTTACTGCTGTTCTGGCGCTGTTACTGAGCGGCTGCGACAACGGTGATAAAACTGCCTCTGAAGCGCCCGGTAAAGCCGCGAGCGCCGCAGCTAGCGCAAGCCAGCCTGCTGCCCCTGTTACGCCAGCCCCCGTGCCTCTGTCTACCGGAAACGGCGAAGATATCAAAAACGATCTCAGTGCCATGGGCGAAATCATCAATAACAACGAAGCAGAAGTGAACAAGCTGCGTGAAAACGTGCAGTGGTTTAACGACAAAGACGAACAAGGCATGTTACAGGAGACGCTGGCTAAATCGCGTAAATTGCAGGAAAGCGCTAACCGTCAACTGCTGGCTCTGAAGCTTAAAAGCGAGGAAGGTCAGGCGCTGCGGGTCAAAATGGTCGATGCCAACAAACTGGCCATCAAAATGGCGGAGCTGGCCGGGCAGGAAAACGTCTCTGATAGCGATAAACAAGAGCTTGAAACGCTCGGTAAGCAGTTTCTTGCATTGCAAATGGAGACCATGCAGGACGTGAACGCACTGGCTGTTGAGTACGACTGGAAGTAATCACGTTCCATACACTGGCAGGAAACGTGATTCCCATTCTTTCTGAACACATTACGGGGGCCGAAGCCCCCGTAATGTTGTGCCATAGCGGCACATACCGTCGGCTTTTTGGTGTTTACAGCACGCCGGTCTGGGCTTCAACCACCGCCAGCGCCACCATGTTCACAATGCGACGCACAGAGGAAATAGAGGTCAGAATGTGTACTGGCTTTGCCACGCCCATCAACACCGGGCCTACGGTTACCCCTTCGGAGCTTGAAACACGCAACAGGTTATAGCTGATACGCGCCGCTTCCATGTTCGGCATAATAAGAATATTGGCAGAACCCTTCAGCGGACTGTCCGGCATACGGTCGTTGCGGATGCTTTCAACCAATGCCGCATCGCCGTGCATTTCACCGTCAACCATCAGATCCGGTGCTCGCTCGCGTACCAGCGCCAGGGTCTCACGCATCTTCAGCGCCCCTGACGCGTCCGATGAACCGTAGTTAGAGTGAGACAGCAGCGCCACCTTCGGCTCAATACCGAAGCGGCGCACGGTCTCGGCCGCCATCAGGACGATTTCGGTCAACTGCTCCGGCGTTGGGTCGGCATTCACATAGGTATCGGCAATGAAGGTGTTGCCACTTGGCAGCAGCAGCGCGTTCATAGCACCGGCCGCTTTCACCCCATCCCGGTAGCCAAACAGCTTTTCCACCACCGAGAAGTGCTCGTGATACTCTCCGATGGTGCCGCAAATCAGCGCGTCTGCCTCGCCGCGGTGCACCATGATGGCACCAATCACCGTTGTGTTGCTCAGTACCGCACGCTGTGCCTGCTCCTGGGTCACGCCACGGCGCTTCATGATGTCATAGTACTCGTTCCAGTACTCTTTGTAGCGCGGATCGGATTCGTTGTTCACTATCTCAAAGTCGCGGCCCGGTTGAATTTGCAGCCCCAGCTTCTGGATGCGCATTTCAATTACGCTCGGGCGACCAATCAGAATCGGCTTCGCCAGCCCTAATGTCACCAACTCCTGAGTGGCATGAAGCACGCGGGTATCTTCCCCTTCTGCCAGCACCACGCGCTTGGGTTCTTTGCGCGCCAGTGAGAAAACGGGCTTCATAAACAGGTTGGTTTTGTAGACAAACTCCTCCAGCTTTTCGCGGTAGGCGTTGAAGTCTTCAATCGGGCGCGTCGCCACGCCAGAGTCCATGGCAGCTTTCGCCACAGCCGGCGCAATTTTCACAATAAGACGTGGGTCAAACGGCTTGGGGATCAGGTATTCCGGACCAAACGACAGCTCCTGGTCACCGTAGGCCGATGCCACTACTTCACTTTGCTCGGCAAGCGCCAGTTCAGCAATCGCATGCACGGCAGCGAGCTTCATCTCTTCATTAATTGCCGTCGCACCCACGTCGAGCGCGCCACGGAAGATAAACGGGAAGCACAGTACGTTGTTAACCTGGTTGGGGTAGTCCGAACGACCGGTACAAATGATGGCATCCGGACGTACCGCTTTTGCCAACGGCGGCAGGATTTCCGGCTCCGGGTTGGCAAGCGCCAGAATCAGCGGTGATGGAGCCATTTTCTCAACCATTTCCGGCTTCATGACGCCTGGACCTGAACAGCCAAGGAAAATATCCGCGCCAGCAATGACCTCTTCGAGGCTGCGCCTGCCGTCGTCGTCCACCGCGTAGGCGGCTTTGGTTTCCGCCATGTTCTCTTCGCGGCCTTTATAGATAACACCGCGTGAGTCACAGACCACAATGTTGTGCTTTTGCATGCCCAACGCCACCAGCAGGTTCATACAGGCAATCGCAGATGCGCCTGCGCCGGACACTACAAGACGCACATCGGAAATGTTCTTTTTCACCACACGCAGACCGTTAAGTACCGCTGCGGTACAGATAATGGCCGTGCCGTGCTGGTCGTCGTGGAACACCGGAATATTCATACGCTCACGCAGCTTCTGCTCAATGTAAAAGCACTCCGGCGCCTTGATATCTTCAAGGTTGATACCACCGAAGGTCGGCTCCAGCGCCGCCACAACATCAATGAGTTTATCCGGGTCGGTCTCGTCCACTTCAATGTCAAATACGTCAATACCGGCGAACTTTTTAAACAGTACGCCCTTGCCTTCCATTACCGGCTTACCGGCGAGCGCGCCAATATTGCCAAGCCCCAACACAGCCGTGCCGTTGGACACCACTGCGACCAGATTACCGCGCGCGGTGTATTTGTGGGCAGCCAGCGGATCGGCGGCAATTTCCAGACAGGGTGCCGCTACGCCTGGCGAATAGGCCAGGGCAAGGTCGCGCTGAGTGGCCAGCGGCTTGGTCGGCGAAACCTGAATTTTGCCAGGGACAGGGAATTCGTGAAAATCGAGGGCGCTCTGTTTTAACTGCTCATCCATCGTGTTGTACCTGTGTTTTTGTTCTGAACATGTGCAGGGTTAGGGTTGTTAAGTATCTCCTCTCCCCGGTTTGTAAACTTTGAACAGCGCCATACTCTCACCATTGCGCGCCGGAAAGTGTTAGAAATTTTTAGACAACATGTTACAGAACCACAACTGCAATGCCACACCCGTCTGCTATGCTTTTTTGTTATGCATCTCAAACTTTTCCGCCAAAGGGTGCGGCGGAAGGCAGCATAAATCACTGATAATCATGGAGTCGCATACATGAACCAACTTGAAGCCATTAAGCAGTTCACCACGGTCGTGGCCGACAGCGGTGACATTGAATCCATCCGCCACTATCAGCCTGAAGACGCTACTACCAATCCCTCGCTACTACTTAAAGCCGCAGGGCTTAAAAACTATGACCGGCTCATCGAAGATGCGCTGGAATATGCGCGTAAAGCCAGCGACAAGCGTGAAGAGCAGGTCATCAGTGCCTGCGATAAACTGGCGGTGAATTTCGGGACTGAGATTCTCAAAAGCATTCCGGGGCGCGTCTCCACCGAGGTGGATGCCCGCCTGTCCTACGATAAAGAAAAAAGCATTGCTAAAGCGCGCCATCTGGTCGCACTGTATCAGGAGCAAGGCATTGATAAATCACGCATCCTGATCAAGCTCGCCTCCACATGGGAAGGCATCCGCGCCGCACACGAACTGGAAAAAGAAGGCATTCACTGCAACCTGACGCTGCTTTTCTCCTTCGCCCAGGCTCGTGCCTGCGCTGAAGCGGGCGTGTTCCTGATTTCACCGTTCGTTGGCCGTATTTACGACTGGTATAACAGCCGTCAGCCAATGGACCCTTATGTGGTGGAAGAAGATCCCGGTGTCAAATCCGTGCGTAACATTTACGACTACTACAAACAGCACAATTACGACACCATCGTTATGGGCGCGAGCTTTCGGCGCACCGAGCAAATTCTGGCGCTGGCAGGTTGCGACCGCCTGACTATCTCCCCCAACCTGCTTGAAGAATTGCAAAAAAGTGAGCAACCAGTAGTACGCAAACTCATCCCCACGCCACACAAATACAACCGTCCATCGCCGATGAGCGAAGCCGAGTTCCGCTGGGAGCACAATCTGGATCCAATGGCCGTTGAGAAACTCACCGACGGTATTCGTCTGTTCGCCGTCGATCAGCGCAAGCTCGAAGACTTGCTCGCCGCCCGCCTTTAACCCGACATGGAGCACACTATGACTCGTCAGGCTCTTGCCAATGCGATTCGCGCCCTGAGCATGGACGCGGTTCAGAAAGCCAACTCGGGGCACCCTGGTGCGCCGATGGGAATGGCGGATATCGCTGAAGTACTGTGGAATGACTTTCTTAAGCACAACCCAAGTAACCCCACCTGGTACGATCGCGACCGGTTTATCCTCTCCAACGGTCACGCCTCAATGTTGCTCTACAGCCTGGTGCATCTTACCGGCTACGGTCTCTCGCTGGATGAGTTGAAAAATTTCCGCCAGCTACATTCCAAAACGCCAGGTCATCCGGAAATTGGCTATACGCCCGGTGTTGAAACCACGACCGGGCCGCTTGGTCAGGGGCTGGCCAACGCGGTGGGACTGGCGATTGCTGAACGTACCCTGGCAGCTCAGTTCAACCAGCCTGGTCATGACATTGTGGACCATTACACCTGGGTGTTTATGGGCGACGGCTGCCTGATGGAAGGTATCTCACACGAAGCTTGTTCGCTTGCGGGCACGCTCGGACTTGGCAAGCTAATTGGTTTTTATGACCACAACGGTATTTCTATTGATGGTGAAACCGAAGGCTGGTTCACCGACGATACCGCAAAGCGTTTTGAAGCCTATCACTGGCACGTCGTGCACGAGATTGATGGTCATGACCCGAAGGCGATTAAGCGTGCTATTGAAGAGGCGAAACAGGTAAAAGATAAACCGTCGCTGATTATCTGCCGTACCGTGATTGGCTTTGGTTCACCGAATAAAGCGGGTAAAGAGGAAGCGCACGGTTCGCCGCTGGGCGAGGAAGAAGTGGCACTGGCGCGCAAACAGCTTGGCTGGAATGAGCCGCCGTTTGTTATCCCAAAAGACATTTACCAGGGCTGGGATGCGCGTGAAAAAGGCGAGAAGCGTGAGTCAGACTGGAACGGCAAATTCGCCGCTTATCAGCAGGCGCACCCGGAGCTGGCAGCAGAGTTTACACGCCGCATGCGCGGCGAGCTTCCGCCTTCCTGGGACGAAACGACCATGCAGCTGGTAAAAAAACTGCAGGAAAATCCGGCTAAAATTGCTACCCGTAAAGCCTCCCAGAACGTACTTAATGTGATTGGCCCGGTACTGCCGGAGCTGCTCGGCGGCTCGGCAGACCTCGCGCCCAGTAACCTGACGCTCTGGTCGGGCTCAACCTCGCTCAAAGAAAATATCGCCGGAAATTACATCCATTACGGCGTACGCGAGTTTGGTATGACGGCCATTGCTAACGGTATTGCCCACCACGGTGGCTTTGTGCCTTACACCGCAACCTTCCTGATGTTTGTGGAATATGCACGCAATGCGGCTCGCATGGCAGCACTGATGAAAGCGCGGCAAATCATGGTCTATACCCACGACTCGATTGGTCTTGGCGAAGATGGTCCTACGCACCAGGCGGTCGAGCAACTTGCAAGCCTGCGCCTGACGCCAAACTTCAGCACCTGGCGACCGTGTGACCAGGTAGAAGCGGCGGTAGCCTGGAAAGCGGCCGTTGAGCGCCATCACGGTCCGACGGCCCTCATTCTCTCACGCCAGAACCTGACACAAATGGACAGAACCCCGCAGCAACTCGCTGATATCGCCCGCGGTGGTTACGTGCTGAAAGCCTGTGAGGGGAAACCCGATGTGATTCTGATTGCTACCGGCTCTGAGATGGAAATCACCGTGCTGGCAGCAGACAAACTCACGCAAGACGGGCTTAAGGTGCAGGTGGTATCACTGCCCTCCACTGACGTGTTCGATGCCCAGGACGAGGCCTGGCGGGAAGCTGTTCTGCCTTCTGATGTTAGCGCCCGCGTGGCGGTAGAAGCCGGTATTGCAGATTACTGGTATAAGTACGTAGGACTGAAAGGCGCCGTGGTTGGCATGACAGGGTTTGGTGAATCGGCTCCTGCCGAAAAGCTGTTTCCTTACTTTGGTTTTACGGTTGAAAACGTGGTGAAAAAAGCACGCCTGGTTTCAGGGCACTGAGTGCGCGCTCGCCTGACGCGTAACCCACAGCACGGGCCAGGCATCTGGCCCGTGCCAGCC
>JALAGK010000528.1 GCA_022712475.1 Enterobacteriaceae bacterium | reverse complement strand
GAATAAAGACGGCAAAATTCAGTTTGTACTGCTCAAAGGTGAGCCAGGTCATCCGGATGCTGAAGCGCGCACTAGCTACGTGATTAAAACCCTCAACGAGAAAGGCGTTGAGACCCAGCAGTTAGCGCTGGATACCGCGATGTGGGACACCGCACAGGCAAAAGACAAAATGGATGCGTGGCTCTCCGGCCCTAACGCCAACAAAATTGAAGTGATTATCGCCAACAACGACGCGATGGCGATGGGGGCGGTAGAAGCGCTCAAGGCGCACAACAAGTCATCATTGCCGGTGTTTGGCGTGGATGCGCTGCCGGAAGCGCTGGCGCTGGTGAAATCCGGTGCAATGGCCGGTACGGTTCTGAACGATGCTAACAATCAGGCCAAAGCGACTTTTGAGCTGGCGAAAAACCTGGCAGACGGTAAGGGCGCGGCTGATGGCACTAACTGGAAAATTGAAAATAAAGTGGTGCGCGTACCTTACGTTGGTGTTGATAAAGACAACCTGGCGCAGTTCCTCGGTAAATAACCACGCAGGGGGCAGAAGGGTTATGCCCCCGTCACTCAGAGCCTGATGGACCAGGCTTTTAATGATAGCCAGGTGAACACTATGGTCAGCAATAACGCATCCGCATCACCGGAATACCTGCTGGAAATGACGGGCATTAATAAGTCATTTCCCGGCGTTAAGGCACTGGATAACGTCAATTTACGCGTGCGTCCGCACTCCATTCACGCGCTGATGGGGGAAAACGGGGCGGGCAAATCGACATTACTGAAATGCATTTTCGGCATTTATAAAAAAGATGCTGGTCGTATTTTATTTCAGTGTAAAGAGATTGATTTTAACAGTGCTAAAGAAGCGCTGGAGAACGGTGTTTCAATGGTGCACCAGGAGCTGAACCTGGTATTGCAGCGCTCGGTGATGGATAACATGTGGCTTGGGCGCTATCCGCGCAAGGGCATGTTTGTTGACCAGGAAAAAATGTATCGCGATACCAAAGCGATATTTGATGAACTGGATATTGATATCAGCCCCCGCGCCCGCGTTGGCACATTATCTGTTTCGCAAATGCAGATGATTGAAATTGCCAAAGCGTTTTCTTATGACGCCAAAATTGTGATTATGGACGAGCCAACCTCTTCGCTAACCGAAAAAGAGGTCAGGCATCTGTTTAGTATTATCCGCAAACTTAAAGCGCGTGGCTGCGGCATTGTTTATATCTCCCATAAAATGGAAGAAATCTTCGAGCTGTGCGATGAAATCACGGTGCTGCGCGATGGCCAGTGGATTGCCACCCAGCCGCTTGGCGGGCTGGATATGGACAAAATCATCGCTATGATGGTCGGGCGCTCGCTCAACCAGCGTTTCCCGGAGCGCAGTAACACGCCAGGTGAAACAATTCTTGAAGTACGTCATCTGACCTCACTGCGTCAGCCGTCGATTCGCGACGTGTCGTTTGATTTACGCAAAGGGGAAATTCTCGGCATTGCCGGTCTGGTGGGCGCAAAGCGTACCGATATCGTAGAAACCCTGTTTGGCATTCGTGAGAAATCCGGCGGCACGATTAAGCTACACGGCAAGACAATCAATAACCACAGCGCAAACGAAGCCATCAACCACGGTTTTGCGCTGGTGACCGAAGAGCGGCGAGCCACCGGAATTTACGCTTATCTGGATATTGGCTTTAACTCGCTGATTTCCAATATCCATAAATATAAAAACCGCATTGGTCTGCTGGATAACGGGCGGATGAAAAGTGATACCCAGTGGGTGATTGACGCCATGCGGGTAAAAACGCCGGGTCACCATACGCAAATTGGTTCACTGTCTGGCGGCAACCAACAAAAGGTCATTATCGGGCGCTGGCTGCTGACTCAGCCGGAAATTTTGATGCTGGATGAACCCACTCGCGGTATTGACGTGGGCGCTAAGTTTGAGATTTACCAGCTTATTGCCGAACTGGCTAAGCGTGAAAAGGGCATCATTATTATCTCCTCGGAAATGCCGGAGCTTTTGGGAATTACCGACAGGATCCTGGTGATGAGTAACGGCCTGGTGGCCGGTATACTGGATACCAAAAACGCTACACAAAATGAAATTTTACGTCTTGCATCCTTGCACCTTTAATATCAGGGGCCCGTCTAATGAGTGCGTTAAATAAAAAAAGCTTTCTGACCTATCTGAAAGAGGGTGGTATTTACGTTGTGCTGCTCGTACTGCTTGCGATTATTATTATTCAGGACCCGACGTTTTTAAGCCTGCTGAACCTGAGTAATATTCTCACTCAGTCATCGGTGCGTATTATTATCGCTCTCGGTGTGGCGGGGCTGATTGTGACTCAGGGGACTGACCTGTCAGCTGGGCGCCAGGTAGGGCTCGCGGCGGTGATTGCCGCCACGCTTTTGCAGTCAATGGAAAACGCCAATAAGGTGTTCCCGCAGATGCAGACCATGCCGATTGTGTTGGTGATTTTAATTGTCTGCGCCATTGGCGCGGTGATTGGCTTGATTAACGGACTGGTAATTGCTTACCTGAACGTGACGCCGTTTATCACCACGCTGGGCACCATGATTATTGTTTACGGCATTAACTCGCTGTACTACGACTTTGTGGGGGCCTCGCCGGTGTCCGGGTTTGACAGCGGTTTTTCCACCTTCGCCCAGGGCTTTGTGGCGCTCGGTAGCTTCCGGTTGTCGTACATTACCTTCTATGCGCTGATTGCTATCGCCTTTGTTTGGGTACTGTGGAATAAAACCCGCTTTGGTAAAAATATTTTCGCCATTGGCGGCAACCCGGAAGCGGCCAAGGTGTCTGGGGTTAATGTGGGCCTTAACCTGCTGATGATCTATGCGCTGTCCGGAGTGTTTTATGCCTTTGGTGGCCTGCTGGAAGCCGGGCGCGTGGGGTCTGCGACCAATAACCTTGGTTTTATGTATGAGCTGGACGCGATTGCGGCTTGCGTAGTGGGCGGTGGGTCATTTAGCGGCGGTGGAGGCTCGGTATTTGGCGTAGTGACCGGCGTGGTTATCTTTACGGTCATCAACTACGGTTTG
>JALAGK010000527.1 GCA_022712475.1 Enterobacteriaceae bacterium | reverse complement strand
GTGCTCGGCATTGCGGCAACCGAAGTGAATCACGATCTCAATATTGGTGCGGCGATGATGGGCATCGTGTTTTCAGCCTTTGCCTGGACTTACGCCGTCATGCAAATTCCAGGCGGTATCTTCCTAGACCGCTTCGGCAACAAAATCACCTATGCTATCTCTCTGGTATGCTGGTCAGCGTTTACGCTGTTGCATGGCGCGACAGTGGGGATTAAATCGCTGTTGCTGTGCCGTCTTGGGCTGGGGCTGAGTGAAGCGCCGTGCTTCCCGGTCAATAGCCGTGTGGTGGGCAAATGGTTTCCCCAGCACGAACGTGCGCGTGCCACAGCCGTGTATACCGTGGGCGAATACGTGGGACTGGCAGCGTTTGCGCCGCTACTGTTCTTTATTATGGAAACCTTTGGCTGGCGCTGGTTATTTATTGTAGTCGGCGTTGCGGGAGTGCTGTTTGCGCTGGTGTGGTGGCGTTATTACCACGAACCGCATGAATCGACCGCCGCCAACCGCGCAGAGCTGGAACATATTGGTCTTGATGCAGCAAAGCCGCAGGCCGAGCCGAAGATGAACTTCAGCGGGCATAACGTCAAACTACTGCTGAAATGCCGCCAGATAATCGGTGCCGGCATCGGTCAGTTTGCCGGTAATACCACGCTGGTATTCTTCCTGACCTGGTTTCCTACCTACCTTGCTACTGAGCGCCAGATGCCGTGGCTCAAAATTGGCTTTTTCGCCATCATGCCGTTTCTGGCAGCAGCTATCGGTGTAATGGCGGGTGGCTGGGTATCTGATGTGCTGCTCAAGCGTACCGGTTCTGCCAATATTGCCCGCAAGCTGCCGATTATTGCCGGATTGCTGATGGCAAGCAGCATTATTGCCGCTAACTGGATGCCAAACGATCACGCCGTGATTGCCGTACTGTCGCTGGCATTTTTTGGGCAAGGCATGGTGGGACTGGGGTGGACATTGATTTCTGACATGGCACCGAAATCACTGGCGGGATTGACCGGTGGGTTATTTAACTTCTGCTCTAACATGGCCTCTATTCTTACGCCGCTGGTGATTGGTTTTATCGTCGCCGCAACCGGTAATTTCTTTTATGCCCTTATTTATATCGGTGGGGCGGCGCTGCTGGGTGTATTTGCCTATGTGTTTATCCTGGGCGATGTGAAGCGCATCGAACTGCCGGGGGTGGAGTGAGTGATGGTCATTGATGGAAAGACGCGCGTTATCGCGCACCTTGGCTGGCCAACGGAAAGTTTCAAAGCGCCAATGATTTACAACCCGTGGTTTGAGTCACAGGGTGAGAATGTCAAAGTGGTGCCGCTGGGCGTAAAACCGCAGGCGTATCCGGCATTACTGTCGGCGTTGTTTAGCACCACTAACGTTATTGGCGCGCTCATTACCATGCCCCATAAAGTCAGTACCTGTGATTTAGTGGCAACCATGAGCCCAACCGCGCTTATTGCCGGAGCATGCAATGCCGTGCGTATAGGCGAAGACGGCCAGTTGCAGGGTGACATGTTTGATGGTGAAGGCTTCGTACGCGGTATGTTGCAGCGTGGCCAATCGGCACAGGAGAGACGCGCGCTGGTCGTTGGTAGCGGTGGTGTTGGGAGTGCCATTGCCGCATCCCTGGCGGCGGCAGGGGTTGCCAGCCTGACATTGTTTGACAGTCGCCAGGCAGTCAGCGACGCGCTGGCGGCGCGGCTTCGTGCCCACTATCCCGCGCTGGAGGTACGCACCGGCGAGCGCCATCCTGCAGGTCATGACATTGTGGTTAATGCCACACCACTTGGTATGAACGCGGATGATGAATTGCCACTGGCAGTGGAGCACCTGGCGCCAGGCACATTTGTGGGGGAAGTGGTGATGAAGCAGGCGATAACGCCATTTCTGAGCGCGGCTCGCGAGCGTGGGTGCGTGACCCAACAGGGAGTCGATATGCTGTTTGAAATGATCCCGGCTTATCTGGAGTTTTTCGGTCTGGCGAGCGCCACGGCTGACAATCTGCGCCAGGTGGCGCAAATCCATTACTGATGTGGTATGCCGGGAGCAGGCTCCCGGCGTGAACAGCAGACTTATTCGCTAAGTGACCATTTGATCTGAAACTCTACCTCTTCTTCGTCGCTACCGCGTTCGTGCTCTACACTAAACTCGGCGCGTACAGGCACATAAATACGCTCACCTGCGACCTGAATTTCAAATTTTTCTCCGCGCTCAATGGCATCGGCCAGGCGGCGCAACTTGGCGACAAATTCCTTGTTCGAATACACCTTCTCAACATCACGTTCTGGTTTCATATCATGCTCCTTGATGTGTGCAGGAGAGTCCTGCGCCAGGTGCTCACGGTTGGCACAAGTTGTGCCAAACACGGTGAGCTAACAGAAACCTGACGTGCTTTGTGCCTTAGAGCAAGGTAACGCACTCATTCTTTGCGGTTTTTTACATAATGCTGCGATCGCGTGTGTCATTCGCATGAGAATATCCTGATAAAATATACGGATAACATTTACGCTGGTGAGTTAAAAGATTATTGCGTTGTGCGCGAGGAGGAATGATGGCGAAATTTGCACGTTCAGGACACGGGGCTTTGATAGGGCGCTGGCTGAATACACCCCAAAGCCAGGATTTACGTGATGCGTGCGCCACCCGCTGGGCGGGGATGGAAAGTGGGCAGGGCGTCAAAAAACTCGCTTCACGCCTGAAGGACGTATTGCGCAAAACAGCCTGATAGCGCCTGACACAAAACACCCCGATTTGTCGGGGTGTTTTTTATTGTGTGCCGAAACGGGGTGTTAGCCCATCTGGGGGAAGGTAATAT
>JALAGK010000526.1 GCA_022712475.1 Enterobacteriaceae bacterium | reverse complement strand
GCGTAAAATGTTTCACATCACCCAAGTGGGGGTAGTGCTACTCACCCTCACGCTCTGCACCGGTCTGTTTTATCTGAAGAACCTCTTTAACCTTGAGAACCTGGATAAAGCCGTTCTTTCTATTGTGGCCTGGTTTGTGTATGTCATTCTGCTCTGGGGCCACTATCATGAAGGTTGGCGTGGTCGCCGCGTCGTCTGGTTTAACTGCGCGGGCGCGCTGCTGTTAACACTCGCCTACTTCGGCAGCCGGATACTTCAGCAAATTCTCAGTTAACTCACGCTCTGAAAGGACATGTCGTTGGAACAGATATCGACCACCACGCTGATCGTTACGCTGATCGTCATGGTGGTGATTTCCGCCTATTTCTCCGGTTCAGAAACCGGAATGATGACGCTCAACCGCTACCGCCTGCGCCACCTGTCCCGTCAGGGCAACCGTGCTGCTCGCCGGGTGGAAAAACTGCTGCGTAAGCCTGACCGCCTGATTAGCCTTGTGCTTATCGGTAATAACCTCGTCAACATCCTCGCCTCGGCGCTGGCAACTATTGTCGGGATACGTCTTTATGGCGATGCCGGTGTGGCCATTGCCACTGGTGTGCTGACTTTTGTCGTACTGATATTTGCAGAAGTGCTGCCAAAAACGATTGCCGCGCTCTATCCGGAAAAAGTGGCTTACCCCAGCAGCATACTGCTGGCGCCGCTACAGATTCTGATGATGCCGCTGGTATGGCTGCTTAACTTTATTACCCGCATACTGATGCGCCTGATGGGCATCAAAACGGACGTTACCATCAGCAGTGCGCTCAGCAAAGACGAGCTGCGCACGCTGGTTAACGAGTCGCGCTCTCAGATTTCGCGTCGTAACCAGGACATGCTGCTGTCGGTGCTGGATTTAGAAAAAGTCAGCGTTGATGACATCATGATCCCGCGCAGCGACATTGTCGGCATTGATATCAACGATGACTGGAAATCCATCGAACGCCAGCTTCGCAGCTCTCCTCACAGCCGCATCGTGCTGTATCGGGAGTCACTCGACGATGCCATCGGCATGCTGCGCGTGCGCGAAGCATGGCGGCTGATGTCGGAGAAGCAGGAATTTACCAAAGAAGTGGTGTTACGTGCCGCCGATGAAATTTATTACGTCCCGGAAGGCACACCGCTGAGTGTGCAGCTGGTGAAATTCCAGCGTAATAAAAAGAAAGTCGGGCTGATAGTAGACGAATACGGTGATATTAAAGGTCTGGTCACGGTCGAAGATATTCTTGAAGAGATTGTCGGGGATTTCACCACCTCCATGTCGCCAACGCTTGCTGAGGAAGTGCGTCCGCAGAATGACGGCTCCGTCATCATAGAAGGCGGCGCCAGCGTGCGTGAAATCAACAAGGCCTTTAACTGGACGCTGCCAGAAGAGGAAGCCCGCACGGTAAACGGCATGATTCTGGAAGAACTGGAAGAGATCCCGATTGCCGGTACGCGTGTGCGCATCAGGCAATACGATATTGATATTCTGGATGTGCAGGAAAACATGATTAAGCAGGTGCAAATCCTGCCGGTAAAACCGCTACGCGAAAGCGTCGATGGGTGAAACGCAAAGGCCCCTCTGGCCGAGGGGCCAGAAGGCATTAACCTTTGGTTTTCGCAACCGAAACCATCGCCGCACGAATAGTGCGGCCATTGAGGGTATACACCTTCTGCATCACCATCAGTACGTGATTTGGCGACACCTCATCTGATTCCACCATCGCGATAGCCTGGTGCACGTCCGGGTTGAACGGCACGTTAATGTCGCCCACCACTTCAACGCCAAACTTACGCACCACGTCCAGCATTGATTTGCGGGTCAGCTCAATGCCTTCAATCATTGCCGCCATGCCGGCACCCTCTTTATCGGCCACTTCCAGCGCCCTATCGAGGCTGTCCAGCACTGGCAGCAGTTCATTGACGAACTTCTCCAGCGCGAACTTATGCGCTTTTTCCACGTCCTGTTCGGTACGGCGGCGCAGGTTATCCATTTCTGCTTTAGCGCGCAGCAGCGCATCGCGCTCGCGCTCCTGGACTTCGGCTAACTGCACTTCAAGGTTAGCGATACGTTCATCGCGTGCGTCGACCTCAACAGCGGTATCAACAACTTCCACTTCTTCGTGCTGATCCGTGGTGCGCTCATCAGAGACTTGCTCTTCCGTCTGCTTCTGTTCTTTACTACTCATGAAAATCTCCGCGTTTCTTTAGCTTTCATCTCTCAGATTCGCTTATTATGGGGATCAGTTTCCGGGATTCAAGGGAACCTGGCATATTGTGGAACATGCGCCCAGTTATAAGGACCACCAGGAAAAATGAACAAACATTTCAACTGTATCGGTATTGTCGGGCATCCACGCCATCCCACTGCGTTAACAACGCACGAAATGCTGTGGCGCTGGCTAAGTGATGCGGGCTATGACGTTATTGTCGAGCAGCAAATCGCCCAGGAGCTACAGCTTAAACAGGCCAAAACCGGCACGCTGGCGGAAATTGGCCAGCAGGCAGATCTTGCAGTTGTTGTCGGGGGGGATGGTAACATGCTGGGCGCCGCTCGTGTGCTGGCGCGTTATGACATCAAAGTCATTGGCATCAACCGCGGTAATCTCGGCTTCCTCACTGACCTTGACCCGGATAACGCTCAACAACAACTCGCCGATGTACTGGAAGGCCACTACATTACCGAGCAACGCTTTTTGCTGGAAGCACAGGTATGCCGTCGCGATAGCCAGACGCGCATGAGCACGGCCATTAACGAAGTTGTGCTGCACCCCGGCAAAGTCGCGCACATGATTGAGTTTGAGGTCTATATCGATGAGCGCTTTGCTTTTTCTCAACGCTCAGATGGCCTTATTATCTCCACCCCCACAGGCTCTACTGCCTATTCTCTGTCGGCTGGTGGCCCAATCCTGACGCCTTCGCTTGATGCCATTGCGC
>JALAGK010000525.1 GCA_022712475.1 Enterobacteriaceae bacterium | reverse complement strand
TCCGTAAACAGGCCGAAAGCCGCCGCGGTGAAACCACCGCCGCGCTGGCTGGCTCAGGTGTGGACGTTAATTCCGGCACCGCCGCCGTGCTGGACCGCGAAATTGTCCAGGACTCCGAGCAGGACGCATATCAGACCATTTATAACGGCAATAACAGCGCTGCCCGGCTACGCGCGCAGGCACAGGCAGACCGCATATCTGCCAGCCAGACTAAATCCGCAAACAGCATTAACCAGATATCAACGTTGCTGGGTGGTGCGACAAAAATTTCCAGTGGTTGGAAAACCTCATCAGCTTCAACCGCAGCACCAATTAGCGCCGCCGTGGGTTACAAAAAATAAGGAGCCATAAAGATGCGCATACCGGGAAGTGAAGGTTTCGGAAACGTCACGGCGAACGTAACCACATCGCGCGTAAGCAATCCGACTGGGGGGCTGGTTGGTGAGGCTGTACAGCGGCTGGGTAACGTCGGGCTGGATATTTCCGCAGATGTTGAGCAGAACCAGAAAAAGGCCAATCTTGCCGCCACTCAGGCGTCGTTAACTGACCTTGAGGCCAAATCTAACGCACGCTGGGAGGACCCACAAACCGGCGCTATGGTTACGCGCCAGGGTTTTAATTCTTCTGGTGTTGGAGCTGATATGGGTAAATCCGACCTCAAAGACTATGAAGAAGCCCGGTCGAAAATACCCGAAAGCGAGCTGGATTATTTCGATGCCCAGTGGAAAGCCTGGCAGGTACGCCGTACCAGCACTTATTCGGGATTCGAGCGCTCACAGACGCAGCAGGCCCAGTATCAGCAACTGGACTCAACAGTTAAAAATAGCGTGCGGCAGGAGGCCGACGCCTGGAATGATCCGCTGGCCGCAGAACTGGCTCGCGGTGCAAGGAGGCATTCGATAGAGCTTTACGCCCAGGCGCAAGGCTGGTCACCGGAACAAACCGCAGCAGCAATAGCTGAGGCCAATTTAAAAGCCGAGGAAATGCGCGCGGAAAATTACACCATTGATAATCCGGTGGGCTGGTTAAATGGTGAGTTTTCCGGCGCTGACGGCGGGGGGCTGGATCTGCGCGCCATTGGCATAGTTGAGTCCGGCGGCCGACATTTTAATGCGGACGGTAGCATTGTCACATCCGGCGCAGGGGCGCAGGGTAAACACCAGATAATCCCATCAACCGGAAAAGAACTGGCCGCAAAGCGCGGCATAGAATATGACCCGGCGGACGAAAAACAAAACGAGTTATTGGCAGGAGATTACGCAAAAGAACTTTACGGAAGATATGGCAATGAAACCCTGGCCGGTGCCGCTTACAACTGGGGCATGGGTAACGTTGATAAACTGATTTCCCGGATTGGCGACCCACGAAAAGGCGAAGTAAGCCAGGCAGAATTTGAAGCCAATCTTCCAAAAGAAACGCGCGGCTGGCTGGCACGTTACCGAAAAAATAAAACCAACATGGACCCGGTGACGCTCAATAAACTGGATAACATAGCCGAACGGCAGCTGGAAAAGCAGCGTACCGCATTACGTGATCAGGTATCCCCAATATTGAGCAACACGCTGGCACAGCTGTATAACGGCGAAGTGCCGGACGCTATGCCGGACCGTGACACAATCCTGTTTGCATACGGGGAGCAGGGCGCACAGACCGTTAAACAGTTGACGCTGGCCCTGGACAGTGCACGCGCATTTCAATTCCTGGAGTACGCCACGGCAGACGAACAACAGCGGGAACTGGCAAAACACTACCCGCAGGCAAACGATCCTGATTACGCCCTGAAACTGGAAAATTATGGGCGACTCACATCACTGGTAAAGCAGAGCAACGAGCGCCAGCAGGCGCGCCGGGACGCAAGCCGTTTTAATGATGCACTTCTGATGGGTGAAAAATTAAATCCCGGTGATAAAAAAATGCAGGCTGCGGCAGACACCACACCCGGCGCGCAGGCGTTCCGCATAGCCGATACCTCGACGCATGACAGTATCGTGCAGCAGGTGGCGCAAACCGGAATAGTGCCGTCACAGGTTACGGGTCAGCTGGGGGCAGTAGCGCGATCCAGCAGTCCGTCAGTTGTCTTGCAGGGGGCCGAAATCTTCAACCGTTTATATGAGGCGGACCCCGCCGCGATAAGCGACATACCAAAAGACCAGCAGGGTTTTTATCTCACTGTTAAACAGCTAACTGACGCTGGGATGGCGGCAGAAGAGGCCGTGAAACAAACGCAGAATATCACCTGGAATCAGACCGATGCCTTTAAATCGCAACTGGCATCTGAGCAGAGCAGTGCGGCCTACAAGAAGGACCGCGCCAAAGCGGTAGACTCTGCCGTAAGTCAAATGTCGCAAATTTTACGCTGGGACCCATCCGCCAGTGACTCCACGCCAGAGGCGGTAAATTTCCGCAATGACTATCAATCACTCTATGACATTAATTACCGGATAACGGGTGGAAACGCAGAATCTGCCAAAAAAATGACAAACGTTCAGATTGCCAGAAACTGGTCCATTAGCGAGGTGAACGGTAAGGCGCAGTTTATGAAATATGCACCGGAGGCGTTGAATAAATACGGTCCGCCAGGCTGGCAGGCTGAACAGTGGAAAGAGCAGAAAGCAAAGCTGATGTTTGGTGAGGAACAAACCGCCCCAGACAGGGCCACGCTTAATCCTGTCCTGAATGACGCGGCAGCGCTTTCCGGCAGCGGACCAAAGTCACAGATTGGCGGGGAACTTGCACTGGTGCCTGACGTCATGACGCCCCGCGCCGGGGATTATGCGGTGATGGTGCGCACCAAAGATAAGGACGGGATTGAAACGGTGCTGCCTTACTACAACGCACACGGACGCCCCATGCGCTGGAAGCCCACACTGGAAGACTGGGAGCCATATAAAAAAATGCAGAAGGAGCGCGAAGAACGTGAACAGAATGAGCTGGCGAAGGGGCAGGAACGGCGGGCATACGGCGACAAGCGTCGCGC
Organism: Enterobacteriaceae bacterium; assembly: GCA_022712475.1. GTDB lineage: Bacteria > Pseudomonadota > Gammaproteobacteria > Enterobacterales > Enterobacteriaceae > Tenebrionibacter. The sequence continues at coordinate 19 of JALAGK010000525.1, read as the reverse complement.
CCTGGATTCTCAATACGCG
>JALAGK010000001.1 GCA_022712475.1 Enterobacteriaceae bacterium | reverse complement strand
TCTTTATATCGGTTATTCTTTCACCATTAATAACGAATAAACCGAACACCTCATACGTTAACAAAAAAACTAAAGTTTACTCGAACGGGAATTATTAATTCCGCTTGATAATTTCCATCGGTTTATATTTTTGAAGCACCGATAAACCCCGTTGCCGCACTCTCTTTTGCCAACAATACACCGCGCAACAGATAAAAAAAGCCCCGGGCAAACTGACCGGGGCCTGGTACATGCAAACATCATATGGGCAACATGATGTGCGGTAAAACCGTGAGATACCAGCGGCGGCTACTTCGCCACCAGTACCGCCTTCATCGCTGCCACCGCCTCCACATCCACGATGTAGCGATTAAATTCATCAGCCGCCTCGCCGGACGACATTGACACCGCCGCCTGACGATAGCGCATTGGCGAAAACTGGGTCATTGATGCCGAACTGTGGAGCTCTACAACACCCGCGGCAACAAACGCCTCGATATTGCCAGGACGTACTCCGGCACCAGCCATAATGATTGGAGTAGCGTGGTGACGTTTAAGTTCCGTAATCAATGAAAGTCCTGCTTCGGCATTGGGTGCCTGACCCGATGTAAGGATGCGCGCCACCCCCAGTTCAGCCAACTGAGTCTGTGCCAAAAACGGGTCACGGCACATATCGAACGCACGGTGAAACGTTACCGCCATCCCCTGCGCAGCGGCCATGACCTTTTCCATACGCAGCATATCCACACCACCGTCTTCATCCAGCACGCCGGTCACCAGCCCCGGATAACCCAGCTCGCGGGCAAACGCGATATCGTCCAGCATCTCGCTGAACTCACCGGCGCTGTAACAGAAATCACCTCCGCGTGGACGAATGATGGGATGAACGGGAATCGACACGCGCTGGCGCACGCTACGCAGCATACCCGCAGAAGGCGTAAGCCCGCCCTCTTTAGGTGCCGCACACAGTTCAATGCGATCTGCCCCCGCCTGCTCGGCAGCGACGGCACAGTCTATGCCGTAACAACAAATTTCCAGCAAAGCCATTGAAAACTCCTCAAATCATACTTAGCAACGTTGTTTCGCCGCTCACTGATGAGTAGTCTGAAGCATTGGCACAGCAAGGACAACGTCATCATGGCATTCAATTTCGACGAAGCTATCGATCGCCGTCACAGTGACAGCGCAAAGTGGAATAAATTTCCTGAACATGTCCTGCCGTTGTGGGTCGCAGACATGGATTATCGCTCACCGCCGTGCATTACCGACGCCCTGAGTGAGCGTATTGCTCACGGCGTATTTGGTTACGGTGTGCCGCCAACCGCGTTTATTGATGCCGCGATTGTCCACTGCGAGCAGCACTACGGCTGGCCCCTGGATCCAACGTGGCTTGTTGTCCTGCCGGGTGTGGTGACCGGCCTTAATTTGTGCGTGCGCGCCTTTTGTGAGGCGCAGGCTATGACAGTTGCGCCCACCCCCATTTATCCACCGTTTCGCAAAGCGGCGGCGATAGCAGGTCGCGGGCAACGTAATGCCCCGCTGGTAGTGCAACACGGCAGACCGGTGGTAGATTATGCAAGCCTTGAGCCTCAGATGTGCGGGCAGGAAAAACTGCTGATGCTGTGCAACCCGCAAAACCCCGGTGGCACGGTCTATACCCGCACCGAGCTTGAAGCGCAGCTGACGTTTGCTCAACGCCACAACCTCATCGTCTGTTCTGATGAAATCCACTGTGACCTGGTGCTGGACGAAAGCGCGCACCATATTCCGTTCGCTACGTTAAGCGAAGACGCGGCCCAGCGCAGCATTACGCTTATGTCGCCGTCCAAAACCTACAACATTGCGGGGCTTGGCGCCTCGCTCGCCATTATTCCCAACCCAGAACTACGCAGGCGTTTTATAGCTGCTCGCGAAGGGATTGTGCCATCAGTAGACATCCTCGCGCTCACCGCAGGTGCTGCCGCCTGGCGCGGCGGTGCCCCCTGGCTTAAAGAACTGTTAGTTTACCTGCGCGCTAACCGCGACAGGCTGGTAAGCGCCGTTAATGCAGTCGCGGGCTTACAAATGAATGTTCCCCAGGCGACCTATCTCGGCTGGATTGACGCCAGCGGGCTTAACGCCGGGAACCCGACAAAATTGTTCTACCGTGCCGGGCTCGGCGTGTCGCCAGGCGCGGATTTTGGCGAACCGCAGTTCGTGCGCGTTAACTTTGGGTGCACAAAGGCAACGCTTGAAGACGCTCTGTCGCGGCTACAAACCCTGAAACAGCAATGTTAAACATTCACCCTACCCCAACAGCAGCGAGGTAACGTTGGGCCTGCATGTTGGCAGCCCACGTTCACCTGCTGCGCTATTTGAGCGGTACCCGACGTCGTGTGAATACCCAACCAGAGAGGCTACCTCCACACGCAGACAGACTATCGCGCTTAGCGTTACCCCCTTGCTCCTGGCATCAATAACGGGCAGCCCGGCGTCTGTATGAAAACACGATCCTGTTACATCTCATGATTGACAGCCTCTCTTCCTGAACTACGTAATGCTACTGTCGTTCGCTCGCTACCACATCCTCAAGAGTATGTGGATGAAATTTGATGGTAGTTTTACCGTCAGTCACCGCAAGCGTGGGGTTTGGCAGACGCTCATTATCGCCCTTCGGTGAACTGGTTTTGACACTCAGTCCAGGCTCGCTCAACCCTTCATCACTCAGCAACGCCAGTGCGCGCGCATTGAGGGTTTCTGGTGCGCCGGGCAGTACAATTT
>JALAGK010000524.1 GCA_022712475.1 Enterobacteriaceae bacterium | reverse complement strand
GTACAGATGCAGTACATAAAAATAGAAAAAGGCGCAAGTAGCTTTCCTGAATTCATATCAATACTCTCTTTCACAACATCATAAATACGAATACAGCGGCGAGGTCATGCTATTCCTCAATGCCATAGTCAACCGTTTAATCAGACGAATAGAGGTCACAGATAATTTTCTGCGCCCACGCAGCGTCATCCCTGCCAGTCATCATTAATCACATCAGGTTATTATTGTTTTGCCAGTACTTTACGTTCAGATGCCGTTTGGCGAATTTTGCTGACCAAAAATTTATTCTGAAAAGCGGCTGGCAAAATTAAGCGCCCCGTTAAATCACGGTACTGACGCTGTAATTCGGGGTCGTTAAGTATGGTCCGGAAGGTCGATTTATGCCCTTCCTCGTCTTTTACTATCAGCGCATCAGCAATAATGCCGCGCGCATGAAAAGGGAAATAGTCATTAAACTGACGCTGATAAGTCTCAAGTGCCCGCTGAACATTGACTGTCCCCTGCTGCATGGTCGCTTCTACTGCCTGACTCAGCATTGCCGCCGTTTGCAGTGCGAAACTGCACCCCACTCCGCTCATAGGATCGAGTGACTGCACCGCATCACCAATAAACGCAACATCCTGGCACACGGGCTGGCGCGTCAGATTCGGATAATCCTGGTATCCCCTGATGGGGGTTTCAAAAACCACGTTATCCATCGCGGGCATATCAGCGATCCCGGCAAAAAACGCTACCAGATTGCTCTTTACGTCCTGCTCATGCCACTGCTTTGCCGTCTCTTTACTGATGTAAGCAGACAACAGAGTACGGCCATTGATTAAGGGGTATAAAAACGCCATGCCGTTTTGATGATGGGCAAACAGCGAACGGTTATCGTCGGGTGCGGCAATGCCGCTACAGTAGGCAAAAAACGTTGCACGCTGGTTCTCGAAGCTCTGCTGCGCATTACCCAGTAAACGTGCCAGCGAAGACATTCTGCCGTCTGCCGCAACCAGCAAGCGTCCTTCAATCTTGAACGTTTGCTCCTCACCTTCGACCGTTAACATCCATCCCTGCGCAGCGCGTTGTACTTCAGTAACACTCTGGGCATAGCTGATTTCAACACCGCATTCCTGCGCCTGCTGACGCAACGCCGGATCCAGCACTGAACGCTCCAGATTGAGCGCGTACTTGTCGCCCTGCGCACCATAAAACCCGTCAGGATCGATAGCGCCCGCAGGTGTAATAAACGTGGCCCGGGTACGCACGCTGTGAGCGCCGTGCGTTAAATGAGACATACCCAGCAGACTTAATACCGGTACCGCAGATGGTTGGATAAAGTGAGTACACAGTTTTTTATAGGCCGACGCAGAGGGCTGTTTTTCAATAACTCTCACACGCAGCCCAAGCTTCGCTAACAGGATGCTACAAGCCGCACCGCTGGCGCTGCCTCCCACAATCACCACATCGTAGGTCATTGCACACCTCCCGTGGGGCACAGGATATCCTGCGTGACAGCCTGAGAGGTTGCCGGCGCTTCACTAAAGCAGTCCTCCATTGCCCGCTCCAGAATCATCAACCCTGCTACCAGCGTGTCCTCAGGGATGGTCAATGAAGGCATGATTTTAATGACCTGGTCGCGATCGCCGGCACGCTCGACAATCATTTTCTCGGCAAAGCAACGTTGGGTGATTTTCTTAGCCAGTTCCGGGGAATAAAGCTCAATGCCCTGAAACAGGCCACGACCGCGGGTCTGCTTGATAAAATGCGGAAAGCGCAGTTTTATCTCCTCAAGCCACTGCACAACCACCTGCTCCTGGCGAAAAATATGCAGACTCAGGGTGTCGTCACGCCAGTAGTGTTCGAGCGCCGCTTTAGCTGTCACAAAGGCCGAGGTATTGCCACGAAAGGTGCCATTGTCCTCACCGGGGTTCCACTGATCCCACTGAGGTTTGAACAGCAGAAGCGAGAAAGGCAGCCCATAACCGCTCAGCGATTTAGACAGGCACACCATATCCGGTTGAATACCGGCAAATTCAAAGCTGAAGAAGTGGCCAGTGCGCCCGCACCCGGCCTGAATATCATCAATAATGAGCAGGATATCGTGGCGCTGAAGCAGCGCGTGTAAACGCTGTAACCAGGTTTTGGACGCCACATTAATACCTCCCTCCCCCTGCACGGTCTCCAGAATCACGGCGGCAGGAATATCCATTCCCGAGCTGTTATCCGTTAACAGCTTTTCGAAATAGGCAATGGTGTCCAGCCCATCAAGATAGCCGTCATACGGCAGACGGAAGACATGGGCGTCGACTGCATTTTGCCTGTTATCCCGGTTGCCGGTCAGACCCAGCGCGGTATTCGACATGCCGTGAAAACCATTGGTAAATGCCACCACGTTGGTACGGTTCTTCACTTTGCGCGCCAGTTTAATGGCAGATTCCACCACGCTGGTGCCTGTCGGCGACGTAAACTGCATTTTGTAATCCAGCTTACGCGGTTGCAGAATTATCGTGTTAAAAGCCGTGATAAATTCTGCCTTGGCAACAGAATGCATATCCAACGCGGCCTGGATACCATCTGCCGCCAGATAGGCTATCAGCGCGTCTTTCAGGGGCACTGGGTTATGGCCATAATTGACCGCTCCGGCACAGCTAAGAAAATCGAGCCAGGCGTTGTCATGCTGATCGTACAGATAGCACCCTGAGGCCCGGTGAAATACCGCTGGGAAATTACGGCAATAGCTTCTGGCCGACGACTCATAATCGGAAAAAAGGGTAAGCGCAAAGTTGTTTTCAGATACCGTCATAGCAATTCCTCTCTCCAGGTTCAGGCCAGAGCCGCGTTTTTAGACAGCTGCTGTTCCAGGGACTGCAAGATTTCTTGTGAGCGTAACGACAACAGGCTGAAAGACCCCGCATCACCGTAACCGTGTGAAGATTCACAGAGTCCGTTGAGGAATAACGGCGGCAGTTGTTCATGCTCGCTGGCGGCGGTCAGGCGGTAGTCCCGCTCCAGTTTGAGAAAGCCACCGTCACTGTTTTTTGCCAGCAGTGGGTAAAGGTCCGTGAGCAATGGCGGGCACAGCTCATCATTTTCTCCATTGCCGAAATTGCGAAATCCGGTTGCCAGCACAATGCCATCGATATGCTTAAGCGTCTGTTCCTCACCGGTATTCACTTCCCGAATATGCAGCTGACAGTGATTGTCGTCTTCGTTGTAATGCAGGATTTCCTGACAGGACCAGATTTTTACCGGCGTTTTCCCCTGCAATTTATCTTCATACATGCTTACATAGAGCTGATGAATGACATCCTTAT
>JALAGK010000523.1 GCA_022712475.1 Enterobacteriaceae bacterium | reverse complement strand
TTTTCAATACTTCAATGACCGGTTATCAAGAAATCCTCACCGATCCTTCCTATTCCCGCCAGATTGTCACTCTCACTTATCCCCATATTGGTAACGTTGGTACTAACCCGGCAGATGAAGAATCTGCGCAGGTTCACGCACAGGGTTTGATAATCCGCGACCTGCCTATCATCGCCAGCAACTACCGCAGCCAGGAAGATCTTTCTACTTATCTCAAGCGTCACAACATTGTGGCGATTGCGGATATCGATACCCGTAAGCTCACTCGCCTGCTGCGTGAAAAAGGCGCGCAGAACGGCTGCATTATCGCAGGCGACAATCTTGATGCTGCACTGGCGCAGGAAAAAGCGAAGTCTTTTCCTGGCCTCAAAGGTATGGATCTGGCGAAAGAAGTCACCACCGGGGAGTCCTACAGCTGGCTTCAGGGCAGCTGGACGCTGGCAGGCGAACTGCCAGAAGCGAAACAGGCTGACGAGCTGCCGTTCCACGTCGTGGCTTACGATTATGGTGTGAAGCGCAACATTCTGCGCATGCTGGTGGACAGGGGCTGCCGTCTGACGGTCGTGCCTGCGCAGACGTCGGCAGAAGATGTACTGAAAATGAATCCGGACGGCATCTTCCTGTCCAATGGTCCTGGTGACCCGGAGCCGTGCGATTACGCTATCGCTGCGATTAAGCGCTTCCTTGAAACGGATATCCCGGTATTTGGTATCTGCCTGGGTCACCAGCTACTGGCGCTGGCAAGTGGCGCTAAAACCGTGAAGATGAAATTTGGTCACCACGGCGGCAACCATCCGGTGAAAGATATCGACAGGAATAGCGTGATGATCACTGCGCAGAACCACGGCTTCGCCGTTGATGAAGCTACACTTCCGGCCAATTTGCGTGTGACGCACACCTCGCTGTTTGATGGCACTTTGCAGGGCATCCACCGTACCGATAAAGCGGCATTTAGCTTCCAGGGTCACCCGGAAGCAAGCCCAGGCCCGCACGATGCCGCGCCGCTGTTCGACCACTTTATTGAACTTATCGAGCAATATCGTACTTCCGCGAAATAATCAGGAGCGAAAAAGAGCTATGCCAAAACGTACAGACATTAAAAGCATCCTGATTCTTGGCGCTGGCCCGATTGTTATCGGCCAGGCCTGTGAGTTCGACTACTCCGGTGCACAGGCGTGTAAAGCGTTGCGTGAAGAGGGCTATCGCGTCATCCTGGTGAACTCCAACCCGGCGACCATCATGACCGACCCGGAAATGGCGGATGCGACCTACATTGAGCCTATCCACTGGGAAGTGGTGCGTAAAATCATTGAAAAAGAGCGCCCGGATGCGGTGCTGCCGACTATGGGCGGGCAGACTGCGCTTAACTGCGCGCTGGAGCTTGAGCGCCAGGGCGTGCTGGAAGAGTTCGGTGTGACCATGATTGGCGCGACTGCTGACGCGATTGATAAAGCCGAAGACCGCCGCCGTTTTGACGTGGCGATGAAAAAAATCGGCCTCGATACCGCGCGCTCCGGCATTGCCCATACCATGGACGAAGCGCTGGCTGTCGCGGCTGACGTGGGTTATCCGTGCATCATCCGTCCGTCGTTTACCATGGGCGGCACCGGTGGCGGTATCGCTTACAACCGCGAAGAGTTTGAAGAAATTTGCGCCCGCGGCCTTGACCTGTCACCGACCAACGAACTGCTGATTGACGAGTCGCTTATCGGCTGGAAAGAGTACGAGATGGAGGTGGTTCGTGATAAAAACGACAACTGCATCATCGTCTGCTCTATCGAAAACTTTGACGCAATGGGCATCCACACCGGTGACTCCATCACCGTAGCACCTGCTCAGACTCTGACCGACAAGGAATATCAGATCATGCGTAACGCCTCAATGGCGGTACTGCGTGAAATCGGCGTGGAAACCGGCGGCTCTAACGTGCAGTTTGCGGTTAACCCGAAAAACGGTCGTCTGATTGTTATCGAAATGAACCCACGAGTGTCACGCTCTTCGGCGCTGGCGTCTAAAGCGACGGGCTTCCCGATTGCTAAAGTAGCGGCCAAACTCGCGGTGGGTTACACCCTCGATGAGCTGATGAACGACATCACCGGCGGACGTACTCCGGCGTCGTTTGAGCCGTCTATCGACTATGTAGTCACCAAAATCCCGCGCTTTAACTTTGAAAAATTTGTCGGTGCAAATGACCGTCTGACCACGCAGATGAAGTCCGTGGGCGAAGTGATGGCAATTGGCCGCACGCAGCAGGAGTCCCTGCAAAAAGCGCTGCGCGGCCTGGAAGTGGGCGCGACCGGCTTTGACCCGAAAGTGAGTCTGGATGACCCGGAAGCGCTGACCAAAATTCGCCGCGAGCTGAAAGATGCCGGTGCCGAGCGTATCTGGTATATCGCAGATGCCTTCCGCGCCGGTCTGTCTGTGGACGGCGTGTTCAACCTGACCAACATTGACCGCTGGTTCCTGGTGCAGATTGAAGAACTGGTGCGCCTGGAAGAGCAGGTAGCCGAGGTCGGCATCACCGGCCTGAATGCTGACTTCCTGCGCTACCTCAAGCGCAAAGGCTTTGCCGATGCGCGCCTGGCGAAACTGGTGGGCGTAGTAGAAAGCGAAATCCGCAAGCTGCGTGAGAAACTGGCTATCCACCCGGTTTACAAGCGCGTGGATACCTGTGCAGCCGAGTTTGCGACTGATACCGCCTACATGTACTCCACCTACGAGGAAGAGTGTGAAGCCAATCCGAGCCAGGACCGTGAAAAAATCATGGTGCTGGGCGGTGGGCCGAACCGTATTGGCCAGGGCATTGAGTTTGACTACTGCTGCGTGCATGCCTCGCTGGCGCTGCGTGAAGACGGCTATGAGACCATTATGGTCAACTGTAACCCGGAAACCGTCTCCACCGATTATGACACCTCCGACCGCCTGTACTTTGAGCCGGTAACGCTGGAAGACGTACTGGAAATCGTGCGTATTGAAAAGCCGAAGGGCGTCATCGTGCAGTATGGCGGCCAGACGCCGTTGAAGCTGGCGCGTGCGCTGGAAGCGGCTGGTGTGCCGGTGATTGGCACCAGCCCGGATGCGATTGACCGCGCGGAAGACCGTGAGCGCTTCCAGCAGGCAGTCGATCGCCTGAAGTTAAAGCAGCCGGCGAATGCCACCGTGACTGCCATCGAACAGGCAGTAGAGAAAGCTAAAGAGATTGGTTATCCGCTGGTGGTACGCCCGTCTTACGTACTGGGTGGCCGCGCGATGGAAATCGTGTATGACGAAACCGACCTCAAGCGTTACTTCCAGACCGCGGTAAGCGTCTCCAACGACGCGCCGGTACTGCTGGACCGCTTCCTTGACGACGCAGTAGAAGTTGACGTGGATGCGGTTTGCGATGGTGAAACGGTGCTGATTGGCGGCATTATGGAGCACATCGAGCAGGCAGGCGTTCACTCCGGTGACTCGGCCTGTTCACTGCCAGCCTATACCTTAAGCCAGGCGATTCAGGATGAAATGCGCCAGCAGGTACAGAAACTGGCTCTGGAGCTACAGGTACGCGGCCTGATGAACGTGCAGTTTGCGGTGAAAGATAACGAGGTGTACCTCATCGAGGTCAACCCGCGCGCCGCGCGTACCGTGCCGTTTGTTTCCAAAGCCACTGGCCTGCCGCTGGCGAAGGTAGCAGCACGCGTGATGACAGGTAAGACGCTTGTCGAGCAGGGTTGCACCAAAGAAATCATCCCACCGTACTACTCGGTTAAAGAAGTGGTGCTGCCGTTCAACAAGTTCCCGGGCGTTGACCCGCTGCTGGGGCCTGAAATGCGCTCTACGGGTGAGGTAATGGGTGTGGGCCGCACCTTCGCGGAGGCGTTTGCCAAAGCGCAGCTTGGCAGTAATTCCACCATGAAGAAAAGCGGTCGTGCACTGCTCTCCGTGCGTGAAGGTGACAAAGAGCGCGTGGTGGACCTGGCTGCTCGTCTCATTAAGCATGGCTATGAGCTGGATGCGACCCACGGCACTGCGATTGTGCTGGGCGAGGCGGGCATTAACC
>JALAGK010000522.1 GCA_022712475.1 Enterobacteriaceae bacterium | reverse complement strand
GGTACAGAACCGTTTCGATTCTGTAATCAACAACCTGGACAGCACCGTAAACAACCTGTCTGCTTCCCGCTCCCGTATCCTGGACGCGGACTACGCGACCGAAGTGTCCAACATGAGCCGTGCGCAGATCCTGCAGCAGGCTGGCACCACGGTACTGGCGCAGGCTAACCAGGTTCCGCAGAACGTACTGTCTCTGCTGCGTTAATTCGCACGCTAAGCAACACTGCATTAACCCCATCGCACGGCGGTGGGGTTTTTTATATCCGCAATCCAGAGAAATAAGGGGCCGTTTCGCAGGTTTATTCAGCAATTGATTTTGTGCCAGCCAACGATAATAAGCATGATTTTTAGATTGTCGGATAAGCGTGACTGTGAACAACTTATATACCCAAGCCGGGACTGTGACAGAAAAAAACGCGCTGTGGACAGAGTATGCTCCCCTGGTGCGCCATGAAGCCCTGCGTTTGCAGGTGCGGTTGCCCGCAAGCGTGGAACTGGATGATCTTATCCAGGCCGGCATGATCGGGCTGCTGGGCGCCATTGATGGCTACGATCCGCAGCAGGGTACGCAGCTGCGCACCTGGATAACCCAGCGTGTGCGCTGGGCCATGATGGACGAATTGCGCGAGCGCGACTGGGTGCCACGCCGCGTGCGCAGCAACGCGCGCGACGTCGCGTCAGCTATCCGCCGGGTAGAACAGCGCCTTGGGCGTGCAGCAACAGAGACGGAAGTAGCCGAAGAGCTAGACGTGCCGCTGGAAACCTACCAGCAGATCCTGATGGACACCAATACCAGCCAGCTGTTCTCACTGGACGAACTCCAGGACGAGCAGAATGGCGGCGTGGAACAGCCAGGCGAGCAGCACGAGCAGCAAAACCCACTCCAGCAGTTGCTTTCCAGCACCCTACGCCAGCGCGTCATTGAAGAGATCCAACGCCTGCCGGAACGAGAACAGCTGCTACTCAACCTTTATTACCAACAAGAGCTGAACATGAAGGAAATCGGCGCCGTACTTGGCGTTGGTGAACCGCGCGTCAGCCAGCTCCACAGCCAGGTTATCAAACGCCTGCGCGCTCGCCTGCAGCTCTCTGATTAACTGTAAAAAAGCGTCAGTGCCTTTCCCGGGATGCTGACGCTTTTTTACAGCTTCAGCTGAGCAACAATTCAGCTAATTGCGCAAGTTTCCGCTAGCCGCGCCGATATGCCTAAAGTCAGATATCTATTCAGGAAGAATGTGAAATGAAAACCCTAAAGCTTTCCACGTACATGAAAGGTGCGCTGGTTATATTTTGTGCGATTACATTACTGGCGAATGCGCTGGTCATTATTAACGCCAATAGAACCAGCCAGTCTTTCACCCTGTTTGGGCTTGCCGATAAGAACTCACGCGAACTTACGCGCCTTGTTGATGCCGTGGATAACGTACGTGCCGACCTCAACTATGTGCATAACGATCCAAACATTCTGCCGGCAGAATTTGAACGCCGACACGCAGAACTACAGGAAATGATACGCAGATCTAAAGCACATGCTGCCAATTTCCAGGGTTTTGAGAAATCCTCTGACGAAACGCGTCGCCTGAGCGATGAAATTAACAACGCCTTTACTGTGTTGCTTGCTCGTTATGAAAGCAATATTCAACAGTTGGCCGCACACAATAACAGCGGTTTTGACAATGGTACTTATGAGCGTCAGTTCCGCGATGCCATCGACAGGTATATGGAACTCAATGAGTCCGTAAGTCAGGCTGCACAGAAAAAAGCAGAAAGTGACCGTAATAACGCGGTGCTGGTTGCTATCATTTTTATCACGATCATGGTGCTCATCTCTGTTTTCGCCAGCTTCTGGTTGCGTAAACACCTGTTCCAGCGCCTGACGTTCACCGCAGAAACCCTTGAGGCCATTGGCCGCGGTGAGCTGTACCACCAGTTCGATACCGGCGCACGTAATGAAATCGGGGATATGCTGACGGCGCTCAAAAACATGCAGACCTCGCTTGCCGACATGGCCAGCAAGATTCAGGACGGTTCTTACGGCATCACCAGCAGCGCTGGTGAAATTGAAGTGGGCAACAATGACCTGTCTTCACGTACCGAGCAGCAAGCGGCGGCGCTCCAGGAAACGGCCGCCAGTATGGAAGAGCTGCGTATCACGGTTAAGCAGAACGCGGATAACGCTCGTCATGCCAGCCAGCTGACCGTACATGCAAGCGACGTGGCACGCAAAGGTGGTGAAGTGATGACTAACGTCATCCAGACCATGAACCAGATAACCGAAAGCTCACGCCGCATTGCTGATATCAACTCCGTTATCGACAGCATCGCTAACCAGACCAACATCCTGGCACTGAACGCCGCGGTTGAAGCCGCTCGTGCCGGTGAGCAGGGCCGCGGCTTCGCCGTGGTGGCAAGCGAAGTGCGAAACCTGGCCAAACGCAGCTCCGATGCGGCGAAAGAGATTAGCGGCCTGATTTCCAACTCTGTCGACAGCGTAAATGACGGCGCGAAGCTCGTTGAAAAAGCCGGAGAAACCATTCAGGGTATCGTGACCTCTGTTGCACAAGTCAGCGATATCATGAATGAAATTACCTCTGCGACTGATGAGCAAAGCACCGGTATCGACCAGATTGCCCAAGCTATCAACGAGATGGATTTGGTCACGCAGCAGAATGCCGCACTGGTTGAAGAAGTGGCTGCCGTGTCCACCACCATGTCTTCACAGGCGAATAACCTTAAAGACAGCGTCTCGATTTTCCAGATAAGCGAAAAACGTGGTTATGTGCGCGCAGAGCCCCAACTCACCCGCACCGAACGCCCGGTGAAAAAAGCCAAACCGGTGGTTAAAGAAGAGAAAAACGATTACCACGAAGAGTGGGATACGTTCTAAACCTTCCGATTGCGTTAATAACCCAAAGCCAGGCCAAAGCCTGGCTTTTTTATGGGCGAACTTCAGCACCCCGAGGCGCAATAGTGAAATGTACCTCAATGATTTTTTGCCGCACGCGGTTGTCATTATCAAGGCTGTAATAAACCGTATAGCTTTTGTTTGCTTCAAAGCGGTAGCTAAAGGTTGGCAGGCAATCACCACTGGCGGGATACAGCGGATTTTCATCAAACATCTGGCGAAAGCTGTCGCTATCAGTGCTGCCAATCTGAATTGACGTTATGCGATCGCCGGATGCAACTGGGTATGTGATGCAGGGCTGATTGCCGACAAACGTAACCTGAGACAGTTGCATATCGGGTAAACGATCCCCCGGCCTCGGGCAACCCGCTAAAAGAAAAAACGAGCACAACAGTAACAGCCTTGTCATCACTCAACCACGCCCGGTAACAATTTTGCGATACAGCGGCAGAATATCACGCATCTCATCGTGACCCCGATATCTACCCTGCCTCCCATTTACCTGAAAAAAGAGCCATGTACGAATACCGTACGTCAGGATAAGCCAGTAATCCGCAATCACTGAAGCTTGTTGCTCAAGGGAATAATCGGTCAGTTTTTCTTTATCAAGCGCGTAGTAGTAGTTTGCTGCCCAACTGAAAAGTCCTCGGGTCTTACCCACTGCTCGTGCTGATGCTGCCAGACATGCGCAAGCGCGTGGATAAAAACATGCTTTTTCTCATCCGACACAGTGTTCGCAGAAAAATCAGTTTCGTAGGCTTTTTTTCGATACCAGAGTTCCCCATTGGGAGCGACATTCTCGCTCTGTAAACCCAGCGGAAAGTAACTGTCACAATGGATCCAGACTCGGCTATAGGTGATGCTGTGTGCGAATACTCGTTGAGCCATTGTTATCTCACCGAGCGTCATAAGACGTAAGGAGACTTCTTTCTTCTGAACATGTTCCATTTGCACGTATTCATATCCCTTTATCGTATTCAGAAGATCCAGGGTAGCTACCCGCTCCCCATAATCCATCAAATCAAGCGTGCTTCTGTAATCCAACACATAAATCGTATTGAATCAGCCATTCCTTTCTAAACGGTTTCAATTTACGCCATAAAAAAAGCCACCCGAAAGTGGCTTTCTTATTACTCAAACATTCATACCAACACTCACCGCATACCGAGCAGTGTTCTCAACATTTGCCCGGCCTCCGGACTAACATCCAGCGGATGGCGATAACTCACATTCTCCACCGCGCGGGTCCACAGCGCCACCAGCCAGTCGTACACATAGTTGGTTGCGGCATGTACCGGGTTTGCGTCAAGCTTCGTCAGACGCTCGTCGCTACGCGCCCGTACGCCAAGCGAGAACACCGGATGGCCAGGGTTCCAGCGGCTGGCAGGGCGGGAGGCAGCATCCTGCCCAACGTAGCCAAGCCAGGTAATGAAATCGCTCAGCTCAGACATCACGCGGGTGCTGTCCGCCAGCGCGCTGCGCTCACAACCTGCCAACACTTTGCTGAACAAGCCAGGCAAGTCCAGGCGGTAGCTCATGGTTATCAGGATATCGCACAGCGTACGTCGCTGTGCTGCCGACAGGCTCAGACCGTCATTTTCTTTTTCTGCCCACTGACGCAGATGATTAACCCACAGTCGCTGTACCGCATGTTCAAAGTCGGCCAGACTGGCTTCCTGCGCCGGTGCGCTCGGCGCCTGCTCAGAAAATAGATCAATGGCGGCGTCAAATAAGCCCGGGGTGGTTTCCTGAGAGGGCGGATGCTGCTGCCATAATTGCTGGAGCGCACTTCGGGGTGGCAGCAGCGCATTGAGCAATGTGCCATGTTCTGCGGCACTTTGCTGTAACGTGCGCAACATGTCTTCGAGCGGTTGACGCCACTGTTCGTCATGCACGCCCGGCGGCGACAGCCAGCGGCGCAGCAACTCACAAACCTGCGCTGCCAGCGCCTGGTGGTTACGTTGTGCGTCTACCTCACGGTTTTCATCGCTCAGCGTTTCGCTTAACCAGCGCACCATACGCTGCGTGTCGTTATCGGTCAGCGCCTGGCATACTCCCCAGGGATACTGCGTGCTGTCGAGCAGGCTCTGCACTGCACTGTCGTTATTCTCCGCGCCTGACGTCACGTCAAAACGAGCATCAAACGGGGTGATCGCCCACACCACGCGCGGGTTTTCTACATCAGCTGGCATCCAGTCGATGAGCCGGGTGGCCACCTCCTGGTTATCTTTTCTCTCCAGAACGGCCTGACAAACCAGCAGCAGATCCGGGCGGCAACGCTGGCGGTTCAGTTCGCTAAGAAAATTACTTTTACTCACGCACCAGTCACGTCCGTCGTCGCGGCGAAACCCAGGAATATCGAGCACTTTCAGCGGCACCAGCGCCTCATCCGGCGTAGCGCTGAGCATCATTTCGGCACACAGCATAGAAAGCAGCACGCGTGGTACGGCAACCGGCGCCTGTACGACATCCACCACCAGCGGACAAACGCTAACCATAGCTGCCGCCTCACCGGGAAGCTTACTGTCTGGCGCGAGAAAATCTTTGGCCGGCAAACGAAACCGGTCAACGGCCAGCAGTTCCGGTGCCAACACATAGCGGGCATTGCCCAACTGTTGAAGCAACGTTGCCAGCGCCAGCCAGCGGGCAGTCAGCGCTGTGTTGTCGCCCCACAGTAGCGCAAAACAGCGTGCGCGCTGGGCGACACTAAGCTGCGGCAGTTGCTCAGACATGCGAAACCAGGTTTCTGATTCCGTTACGCTTGCCGTACCACCGGCAAGACGGCGATATTCTGCCGCCAGCTGAGCAACCTGCCCTGCATCAATCCCGCTATTTTCACCGTTATCATAGCTACGACGCGCCTCATCAAGGCGACGGCTCATCTCGGCCTCGTCAAACGTCAGCATGCCCGCGCCTGCCAGATAATGGCGCAGGAAGATTTGTACCAGTTCGCCTTCGTTCACCAGCATCAGGCACAGCGGGTAACCTTCTTGTTCCGGCCAGCTACGCGGACCAAATCGCACCGCCATTTGCGCCTGACGCCCCTCATCAGCAAGGGCCGTAAGAAAATCCACCGCATCATTTGGCGTACGCCTGACCAGCCTGTCGCGCAGATGCGCCTTACCGCGAGCACTGTGCCCCCACAGGCCGACCGTCGGCAGTTGTGCGGCGGCGGTTTCGCAATACGTAAAGCGACGCTGCAGCTGTAACAGGCGCAACTGGATCCCATCGGCCACATCATCCAGCAAAGGTGCCTGCTGACGCGTGATCTTGACCCAGTGGCGCAGCGCGTCAAAAACGGCAGCATTCAGTGAAATGGAGGCACTCATTTTTTATACAGGCTCCCGCTATCAATCCAGTAGTCAGACACATTGCCACGCGAATCACTTAACGTATTAAGCGTCAGGCTAAGTTTATCCAGTGAGACTTTCTCACCGCCCGCAAGCCGCGCTTCACCCAGCATAAAGGCTTCGCCGTCGCGCTCGGCATTCTGTCGCAGCGCCAGGCGCACATAGAGCGGCCCCTGGCTGGCAATGGCCATCGTCAGGCTCGGGTCGACAATCGCCAGCGTGTACAGCGGCGAGGCAGGCCAGCGCTCATTATCAAGCTGGCGAAAGCCCAGACGCACGTTGCCACGAATCGCAAACGTCTTTTCACTGTCCAGACGCGCACGCGGGTTATCTAAATCAATATCGCGATACCAGATATTGTCGTCTGTCAGGCGGTTGTGCTCGTCCAGAACGCCAAGGTAGCGAATTGTGGAATACGCCTGAATACCGGAAGGCTGGAACAAAAAGCCCGGCAGGCGCAGCGACTGTGACAGGCTAAACAACATCGCGCCGACGGCAGCGGTGGACTTCGGGTGGCCATTAAACGGATACCATTCGTGTACCGGATAATCGTTCATCATCACCATGCGGTTTACCGGCACAGGTTGCAGATAACGCAGCAGCGCCTGCACGCCGGGCAGCCCAATCGGGCGACCAGTCAGCAACACCACGTCGCAGTCGTAAAACGATACCGCTTCACACAACGCATGCAACGGAGCGGCGATGGCAAAACGGCGCTCCAGTACCGCCTGTTGCAGTTCATTAAAGTTCACCTGCACGGGTACCGCCATCAAATCAAACGTCGGCGCATCGTCAGCCAATGTCGGTTGCACCAGTTTCGCAATGTCTTCACACAGTGCAGCCGAGAGCTTATGACTCAACATATCGCCCGCGAGCCTGTCGAGACCCGGCAGGCGGTCGTCGGGACGGCACTGTTCCCAGGCCGCCAGAATGGCGTTACCCAGTGGAATAAAATATTGCAGCGTCATCTGCTGGCGCAGCGTGTCCCCAGATTCCAGGTGTGTGGCGTCGCCCGCCAGGCGGCTCATCAGACCGTCAACATCCCGCACACCACCGTTGCGCAGTGCATTTGCCAGCGCGGGGAGCACGCTGTGGCGAATCACGTCCAGCAGAATATCGTCACCCGCAATACGAAAACCTTCGCGGAACAGCAGGCGCGGCGTAATACGAGCGCTGCGGCTGTCGTCTTCGCGCAGGCTGTATTCAGTCACAGCCATATCGGTGGTGCCACCGCCGATATCGATAGAGGCGACACGCAGCGTGCGCTCGGCACCGCCATTGGCCCGCGCCAGCGCCCCAAACAATGCATCGGCACGCCCGGCGTAGTTTTGTTGGATTTCGTTGTAAAGCCAGAACATCTGGCCACAACTGGCTTCGTCCCATTCGGCTTCAACCGCAGGCAGCGGTACGGCACGCGACGGCTCAACCTCGTCCGGGTGCCAGCCCATTGCGCGCCAGACCATGCCAATCGCCTCTTCCATGCGCTGGCGGAAGATATCGCGCTCGCGCACCGGCATCCCCGTTGGCAGCGTCAGGATAAGCGTACGCAACTGTCGCGGCACGTCCGGCTGCCCCATACTCAGGCGATTATCCACACTGTTTATCTGGCTCAGCGCCTGAGTCAGTAGCTCACACAACAGCTGGGTCATCAGCGCGCTACGGCTGTATTCGGCAGAGAATACCGGCAGGCGTTCATCTCTTGAAAGTTCAGTAAGCGGGATACCTTCATCGTTCATCAGCATCATCAGCGGCTGGGCGATGGCTTCGGCCTCGTCGCTCACGCCGTTTTTGCTAAAGCGCCACGGCCTTGCCGCGGGTTCGCAGTCCCACAGGTAGCGACGCGGGCTGGACAGGCTACAGGCACCGGTGCTGGCATGGCGCTGTGCGGCAAGAAAGCACGCCTCATCACCAGTACGCACCAGCGACGGCCAGACAAACGCGTCATCGCGCCCGCTTTCCACCGAATAGAAACGACGGCCAAAGTCAGCGCGCGCAAAGGTCAGACGGCTTGAGAAAAACGAGGGGCTGACATACTGCGGCGCATCTGGCGAGCGCACACGCAGCTCCGCGGCGTGACGCAGGCCACTTTCGCCAATACCGTGGTCTTCAATCAGAATGCCGCAGGTATGGGTGTTGCCCACATCAAGCACCAGATCAACCGGGATCGCTGTTGTCTGCGCGCTGGTTTCCACGATCCGCAATTCAGGGATCGCCAGCTCAGCGCCAAACAGCTCCAGCAGGTTCAGCCAGTGCGCCTGGTATTCGAATTTCTTCAGCGCCTGCTGAATATCACCCACCGCACGCGACTCGCGCTCGTCCGCTGCGACACTGAAACTGTCACGCAGCCAACCATCAACCCACACCTGGTCAATAAAATCGGCCAGCTCATCATCATGCCAGGCCAGCGCAAAACGGGTGCCAAAAGTAATATCGCTACTTACCGGTGCCAGCAGCTCGGCACCGTCTTCTTCAGGCACAATGCGGGTATCCAGCGCCAGCGTCAGACGATGTGTATGGCCTGCCTCGTCGGGTTCGGCAAGCTCGCGAATCTGAAAGCGTGCCCAGTTGCCCGGTCCCTGCGCAAAACGGCGCTGGGCACTGACACGCAGTACCGGCAGCGGCAGCCATTCGCCATCAAGCAGCGACAGTGAATGGCTGAGCGCGATACGACTTTCCGGCTCTACCACTTCTGGCGCGCTGCCGTCATGGGCAGGCAAGGTAAATTTCTGACGGGCGTCATCCCAGTCCAGGCGCAGCAGCGGGCCATTGGCGGTTTTGCGCACAAAACAGCCGCGTGAGGCGCTATCGGTTGGCGTCAGGCCAAAATCCAGGAACTGGATGCCGCTGTCGCGTACCAGAGAGACGTTGTGACGGTAAGGATACAGGTTCGCCAACATGGTTTACTTACCCACCTTTTTAAACGTTATCGGCATTGCCTCTTCTTCACCATAGCGCGCATCACAGCGCGCTGCCCCTGTTTCGCCCTGACGGCAGGCAATTTCTGGCATTGGATAACGGGTGCCGTCGCTACAGCGCGCACGCGCACGGCTTTTCACCATCAGCGCGCCAGAAGGCATCAGACCTGAAAAAATGTCCGCTTTACAGCTCAGTTTGCCGCCAAGGTTCAGCGTTGCCGTGCCTTCATTATCTTTAATCTGTAGTGTGACCGAGCGCAGCGCCGGGAGTTTGTCCGGCTGCGCTATCGCAGCATTCGCTTCACCATTGAGCTGCCAGTTGCCGTTAAGAAAACGTGTTGAGCCCGCTTTTAGCGAATCAGCCGGTAGCACCAGCGCACCCGGCGGTGGCGGAACCTCCGGCACCGTTGCGGCCTGCAATGGCAGCGCCATCGCAAGCGCTGGCATGACACGTTTTACCGGCTCTGGCTCTGCGGACTGGGGCTCGCTCACTGCCGGGGCTTCAACAATGGCTATCTCTTCCTGAACAGTCTGCCCGCTGTAAATATACCAGGCCGCTGCGGCCACAACGGGCAATGCCAGTAATACTACGCAAGCGACGAGTGTTTTACGTGAGCGCTTTTTCTTTGTTATGACCACCGGTTGCTCTTCTTCAGGCGCGTCCGGTACACAGGAGGTAACTTCATAAAGCGTTGTGGCGAGCGCAGCCTGAGTGTTCACTGGCTCGACCATCGGGACAGGTTCTTCAACAACAGGCGCAACAACCGGCGCAGGCGGTGGCTCAGGTGCAGCAAACACCACCGGCTCCGGCTCTGCAACGCTACGCAAACCAATGAGCGCATCTTCCGGCACCTTCTGATGATGAGCGATAAAACCCCAGAAGGTGATTACCGGGCGCCCATCAACCAGAAACACGTGGTTCGCGCCAGGGAACATAAACGCACGCGCCAGTAGTAGACCAAAGCGGCGAATCGCCGGTTTTTCCGCCCGTTGGCTGCGCTCGCTCAGCATGGTAATTTCATCAAGGCAGCGCTCAAGATGTTTGAGCGCGCGCCGACGAGTATCGCCGTCGGCACCAATCCACGACACCACGCGCTTACCTGCGGGCGCGTACCAGTCCACGCGCTGGCTGGCGTCATCGGTCTGCGGGATAGCGAGAATACTGGCGGCAAGCTCCATACCGCGCAGCTTCAGCGCCTCGCGAATTTGCAGCGCGGATTCGAACACCGCCTGCCCGTTGTTCCCCACAGCCTGGAAATCATTTAGAAATCCACTACGTAATAAGAGGCGCGCCCCGTTAGCACGCTCCGGATAATTGGGCGG
>JALAGK010000521.1 GCA_022712475.1 Enterobacteriaceae bacterium | reverse complement strand
GTCACGGCATGATGAAAAAAGTAGTCGCTATCTGTTAAGCGACTGGCGACCGGAAGACCCGGCGTTCTGGGAACATAAAGGTAAGGCGATTGCACGACGTAATTTATGGATTTCCGTCGCGGCTCTATTACTGGCATTTTGCGTCTGGATGTTATTCAGTGCCGTTGCGGTAAATCTTAATAAAGTCGGTTTTAATTTCACGACAGATCAGCTTTTTTTACTCACCGCACTGCCTGCACTTTCCGGGGCAATTTTGCGTGTGCCCTATTCTTTTATGGTGCCTATTTTTGGCGGTCGGTACTGGACCGTTTTAAGCACCGTGATTCTGATTATTCCCTGTATCTGGCTCGGTTTTGCAGTACAAAATCCGGCCACCCCTTACGGTATATTTATTGTCATTGCGCTGCTGTGCGGCTTTGCCGGGGCGAACTTCGCCTCCAGCATGGGCAACATTAGCTTCTTTTTCCCTAAGGAACGTCAGGGCAGCGCATTGGGAGTCAATGGCGGGCTGGGTAACCTGGGCGTAAGCGTGATGCAGCTCATTGCCCCCATTGCTATCTCCCTTCCTCTGTTTGCTTTTTTAGGTGTACACAGCGTCCCCCAGGAAGACGGCTCCTCACTGTGGCTGGCTAACGCCGCCTGGGTATGGGCGCCGCTGCTATTGCTGGCAACCCTTGCCGCCTGGTTTGGCATGAACGACATCGCCAGCTCAAAAGCCTCAATAGCAAGCCAACTTCCGGTGCTCAAACGACTGCACTTGTGGCTGCTAAGTCTGCTGTATCTTGCCACTTTCGGCTCATTTATTGGTTTTTCCGCCGGGTTTGCAATGCTCGCTAAAACCCAATTCCCTGAGGTCGATATTCTTAATCTCGCGTTCTTCGGCCCATTCATCGGTGCGCTGGCACGTTCTGCGGGCGGCGTGATTTCCGACCGGCTTGGCGGTGTGCGCGTGACGCTGGTGAACTTCATTCTGATGGCTGTTTTCAGCGCCCTGCTGTTCCTGACACTGCCGGGCAGCGGTACGGGGAGTTTCGGTGCATTTTATGCCGTATTCATGGGCCTGTTTTTAACCGCGGGCCTGGGTAGCGGCTCAACCTTCCAGATGATCGCGGTTATTTTTCGCCAAATCACAATCGACCGCGTGAAAAAGCGCGGTGGCAGTGACGAGCAGGCCCAGCATGAAGCAGTGACCGATACGGCTGCCGCGCTGGGCTTTATCTCTGCCATCGGCGCCATCGGTGGTTTCTTCATCCCGAAAGCATTCGGCACCTCTCTTGCCCTGACTGGCTCACCTGCGGGGGCGATGAAGGTGTTTCTGGTGTTTTACATCGTCTGTGTGCTGGTGACCTGGCTTGTATACGGGCGCCGCATGCTGAGCGCGCAGTAATCCTTATTTCATTTCGACCCGCTCAGCGGGCACACGCATGAGCAATGTAACGTACAGGGCGTCCCGCGCCCTGGCAGGAGATATGTCATGAGTAAACTTCTCGACCGGTTTCGTTACTTTAAGCAAAAAGGCGATACCTTTTCCGGCGATCATGGTCAGGTGATGAACAGCAACCGCGACTGGGAGGACAGCTACCGCCAGCGCTGGCAGTTCGACAAAATTGTACGTTCCACCCACGGCGTAAACTGTACCGGCTCGTGTAGCTGGAAAATCTACGTAAAAAACGGCCTCGTAACCTGGGAAACCCAGCAAACCGACTATCCACGTACCCGCCCTGACCTGCCCAACCATGAACCACGCGGCTGTCCGCGTGGCGCAAGTTACTCCTGGTACCTCTATAGCGCCAACCGCCTTAAATATCCGCTGGTACGTAAGCGCCTCATTGAGTTATGGCGCGAAGCACTGAGCATTCATAGCGACCCGGTTGATGCCTGGGCGTCTATTATTGAAGACCCGGTAAAAGCTAAAAGCTACAAAGAAGTGCGCGGACGCGGCGGTTTTGTACGCTCAAACTGGAAAGAACTCAACCAGCTGATTGCGGCCGCCAACGTCTGGACTATTAAAACCTTTGGCCCGGATCGTGTGGCGGGCTTTTCGCCCATTCCAGCAATGTCGATGGTCTCCTATGCGGCCGGTACGCGCTACCTGTCGCTTCTGGGAGGGACGTGTCTGAGCTTTTATGACTGGTATTGCGACCTGCCTCCCGCTTCGCCCATGACATGGGGCGAACAAACCGATGTTCCCGAATCCGCAGACTGGTATAACTCCAGTTACATTATTGCATGGGGCTCTAACGTACCGCAGACCCGCACACCAGACGCGCACTTCTTTACCGAGGTTCGTTACAAAGGCACTAAAACGATTGCCATCACCCCGGACTACTCGGAAGTGGCCAAATTGTGCGATCAATGGCTGGCCCCAAAGCAAGGCACAGACAGTGCGCTGGCGCTGGCAATGGGTCATGTGATCCTGAGCGAATTCCACGTCAAAAATCCCAGCGAATACTTTATCAACTACGCAAAGCGCTATACCGACATGCCGATGCTGGTTTTGCTGGAACCCCGTGAGGGCGGTTTTTATGCGCCAGGTCGTATGCTGCGCGCCAGTGACCTGGTTGACGGGCTGGGTGAAGCGAATAATCCGCAATGGAAAACCGTGGCCTTTAACGATGCGGGTGACCTGGTGGTCCCCAACGGCTCTATCGGTTTTCGTTGGGGAGAGAAAGGCAAATGGAACCTTGAATCCCGGGCCGCTGGTCATGATACCGCACTGCGCCTGAGTCTGATTGACGATGCCGACGAGCGTCTCACCGTTGGATTCCCGTGGTTTGGCGGTTACGACAATCCGCATTTTAAACGCGTAGAGATGGACCCGATTACGCTACACACACTGCCCGTGAAGCGTCTGGTGCTTGCCAACGGGGAGGAAGGTCTGGTCGTGAGCGTCTACGACCTGGTACTGGCAAACTATGGCATTGAGCGCGGGCTGGATGACGACAACTGCGCCCGCGACTACGGCGAGATAAAGGCCTTTACCCCGGCCTGGGCTGAGCAAATTACCGGCGTGCCGAGCCGGCATATAGAACAAATCGCCCGTGAGTTTGCAGACACGGCCAACAAAACCCATGGCCGCTCAATGATTATTCTCGGCGCTGGTGTTAACCACTGGTACCACATGGATATGAACTACCGGGGGATGATCAATATGCTCATCTTCTGCGGCTGTGTGGGCCAGAGCGGTGGTGGCTGGGCGCATTACGTGGGCCAGGAAAAGCTGCGTCCGCAGACCGGCTGGCTACCGCTCGCCTTCGCACTCGACTGGAACCGCCCGCCGCGCCAGATGAACAGCACCTCCTTTTTCTACAACCATTCCAGCCAGTGGCGCTATGAGAAACTCACCGCCCAGGAGCTATTGTCCCCGCTGGCAGACGCCTGCCGCTTTACCGGGCACATGATTGACTTTAACGTGCGTGCAGAGCGTATGGGTTGGCTACCATCTGCCCCACAGCTTAACGTCAACCCGCTAACGCTTGCCGCCAAAGCTGAACGAGCCGGTCAGTCGGCTGCCGACTACACCGTGCAGGCGCTGAAGGCGGGCGATATCCGCTTTGCCTGCGAACAGCCCGACAGCGGCATCAACCACCCGCGTAACCTGTTCGTCTGGCGCTCCAACCTGCTGGGCTCATCCGGTAAAGGTCATGAATACATGCTCAAATACTTGCTCGGCACCCAGAGCGGTATCCAGGGCGACGAATTTGGTAGTACCGACGGCGTGAAACCTGAAGAGGTGGAATGGCAGACTGCCGCCATTGAAGGCAAGCTGGACCTGTTGGTGACGCTCGATTTCCGTATGTCGAGCACCTGCCTGTTCTCCGACATTGTGCTGCCCACCGCCACCTGGTATGAAAAAGACGACATGAATACCTCGGATATGCATCCGTTTATTCACCCG
>JALAGK010000520.1 GCA_022712475.1 Enterobacteriaceae bacterium | reverse complement strand
GTACGCAACCGCGTGATGATTCTGGAACGAAGCGATGAAAAAACACCGTTTGAACTCGGCGTCTGCGCACAAAAAAAACGGCTGCATGAGCCGCTGATTGATGCCTTCTGGAAACTGCTGCCTGGCCTACGTTAACCACGGATTCTGGCGTGCAGCAAGGAAAGTCCGGCGTTTGTGCACAAAAAAGCGGCTACCTGAGCCGCTCATGAATGCCTTCTGGTCGCAGGTACCTGACTTGCGTTAGCCGGCAAGAAAGAACCTGAACGCCGGGTTATTGGTTTCATCGTGGCAGTCGTAACCCAGCTCATTGAGACGGGTTTCGAAATCTGGCTCGTGGTCACCCAATTCAAACGCCGCCAGCACGCGTCCGTAGTCGGTGCCGTGGCTGCGGTAGTGGAACAGCGATATATTCCAGTGGGTACCCAGCGTTTGCAGGAACCTCAGCAGCGCACCGGGGGATTCCGGGAACTCAAAGCTGAACAACCGCTCGCGCAACGGATGTGACGGGCGACCGCCCACCATGTAGCGCACGTGCAGCTTGGCCATTTCGTCATCGGACAGGTCCACCACGCTGTAGCCGCCTTCGCTCAACAAACGCAGAATTTCCTCGCGCTCTTCCAGACCGCGGCTCAAACGAACACCCACAAAGATGCAGGCTGATTTCGCATCGGCAAACCGGTAGTTAAACTCCGTCACCGAGCGCCCGCCCAGCAGCTGACAGAACTTCAGAAAGCTGCCTTTTTCTTCGGGGATGGTCACCGCCAGCAGTGCTTCACGTTGCTCACCCAGCTCACAACGTTCAGAGACATAGCGCAAGCCGTGGAAGTTAACGTTGGCACCAGACAGTACATGCGCCAGGCGCTCACCGTGGATGTTGTGCTGCTGCACATACTTCTTCATCCCCGCCAGCGCCAGCGCGCCAGAAGGCTCGGCCACCGCACGCACATCTTCGAAAATATCCTTCATTGCCGCACAAATAGCATCGCTGTCGACAGTGATGATGTCGTCAATGTAGGCGCGACACAACCGGAAACACTCATCACCAATGCGTTTAACGGCCACACCTTCAGCAAATAGCCCTACGCGCGGCAGATCAACCGGCTCACCCGCTTCCAGCGCTGCCCGCAGGCAGGCTGAGTCTTCAGACTCAACGGCAATCACCTTAATTTGCGGCATCAGTTGCTTGATAAGCACCGCGACACCAGCGGCGAGGCCGCCACCGCCAACCGGTACAAAAACGCGGTCGATGTGTGCATCCTGCTGCAACAACTCAAGCGCCAGCGTACCTTGTCCGGCAATCACTGCCGGGTGATCGAACGGTGGCACGTAGGTGTAGCCCTGCTGCTCAGAAAGCTCAATAGCGCGTGCCTTTGCCTCATCAAAATTAGCGCCATGCAGCAGCACTTCACCGCCAAAGCCGCGCACCGCATCAACTTTGATATCTGCCGTACTGACCGGCATCACGATAAGCGCATTCACACCAAGACGGCTTGAAGATAATGCAACGCCCTGCGCGTGGTTACCTGCCGAAGCGGTAATCACACCGCGCGCTTTTTGCTCAGCGGTCAGTCCGGCCAGCATGGCATAGGCGCCACGCAGCTTGAAGCTGTGCACGGGCTGACGATCTTCACGCTTAACCAGCACAACGTTATCCAGCCGCGCAGACAGTTTTTCCATACGCTCCAGTGGCGTAACCTGGGCTACCTCATAAACCGGCGAACGCAGGACGGCGCGCAAATACTCCGCGCCGTCTGGCGCAGCGGACAATGGCTGTGGCACGCTCATCGTTAGCCTCCCAGTTTCGATTTGTCGCGCACCGCGCCCTTATCTGCACTGGTGGCAAGGCTTGCATAGGCACGCAGCGCAAAGGAGACTTCACGCTGACGATTGCGCGGCGTCCAGGCCTGCGCACCACGCGCTTCCTGGGCTTCGCGGCGCGCTGCCAACTCCTGGTCACTCACGTCAAGCTGAATACCGCGATTCGGGATATCAATGGAAATCATATCGCCGTCTTCGATAAGCCCGATGCTACCGCCATTGGCCGCTTCCGGCGACACGTGCCCAATAGACAACCCGGAGGTACCGCCAGAAAAACGCCCGTCGGTAATAAGCGCGCAGGTTTTACCCAGCCCCATTGATTTAAGGAACGTGGTCGGATAGAGCATTTCCTGCATGCCCGGCCCGCCTTTTGGTCCTTCATAACGGATAACCACCACATCCCCGGCCACCACTTTACCGCCGAGAATGGCCTCTACGGCGTCGTCCTGGCTTTCGTAAACTTTCGCCGGACCGCGGAATTTAAGAATGCTGTCATCAACGCCGGCAGTCTTCACGATACAGCCATTTTCAGCAAAGTTGCCGTACAGTACGGCAAGTCCACCGTCCTGACTGTAGGCATGTTCCAGCGAACGAATACAACCTTCAGCACGGTCAACATCAAGCGAATCCCAGCGGCAATCCTGCGAGAATGCTTTTGTGGTACGGATGCCCGCGGGCCCCGCAGAGAACATGCGTTTGACCGCCTCATCATCTGTCACGGTCACATCGTACTGCGCGATAGTCTGCGGTAACGTCAGGCCCAACACGTTTTTCACATCACGGTTCAGCAGCCCGGCGCGGTCCAGCTCACCGAGAATACCGATAACACCGCCTGCACGATGCACGTCTTCCATATGGTATTTCTGGGTGCTCGGCGCCACTTTGCACAGCTGCGGTACTTTGCGCGACAGGCGGTCGATATCGCTCATGGTGAAATCGATTTCGGCTTCCTGCGCGGCAGCCAGCAGGTGCAGCACAGTATTGGTTGAGCCTCCCATCGCAATATCCAGCGTCATGGCGTTTTCAAATGCCGCCTTACTGGCAATGTTACGCGGCAGCGCGCTGGCGTCATCCTGCTCGTAATAGCGTTTGGTCAGCTCAACAATGCGCTTACCGGCATTGAGAAACAGCGTCTTACGGTCAGCGTGCGTTGCCAGCAGCGAACCGTTGCCCGGTTGCGACAGGCCCAGAGCCTCAGTCAGGCAGTTCATGGAGTTAGCGGTAAACATGCCGGAGCAGGAGCCACAGGTCGGGCAGGCCGAGCGCTCAACCTGGTCGCTCTGCTCGTCGCTGACGTTCGGGTTGGCGCCCTGAATCATGGCATCGACCAGGTCGAGTTTGATTATCTGGTCAGACAGTTTGGTTTTACCGGCTTCCATTGGGCCGCCTGACACAAAGATGACAGGAATGTTGAGGCGCAAGGAGGCCATCAGCATCCCGGGGGTGATTTTGTCGCAGTTGGAGATACACACCATGGCGTCAGCACAATGGGCATTGACCATGTACTCGACTGAGTCAGCAATCAGCTCGCGCGACGGTAGTGAATACAACATGCCGCCGTGGCCCATGGCGATACCGTCGTCCACAGCGATGGTATTGAATTCTTTCGCCACACCGCCTGCGGCTTCAATCTGCTCAGCAACCAGTTTGCCCAGGTCGCGCAGGTGCACATGGCCCGGTACGAACTGGGTAAAAGAGTTAACGACTGCAATAATGGGTTTGCCGAAATCGGCATCGGTCATCCCGGTTGCGCGCCACAGCGCGCGGGCTCCCGCCATATTACGACCGTGAGTGGTGGTAGCGGAACGATACTTTGGCATGCTCTGTTTACTCCCGTCTGTCAGATTGCCCGGGCGGTGCATTGCCACCCGGGCGAATAATTACTTAGCGTTAACCGCGTCCAACCAGCCCCATTTGTCTTCGGTTTCGCCGGTGAACAGACCAAAGAACGCCTGCTGGATACGTTTGGTGACCGGACCACAGCGGCCTGCACCAACCTGAATACCATCTACGCTACGAACCGGCGTGATTTCTGCTGCTGTACCGGACATGAAGACTTCGTCGGCCAGATAGAGCGACTCGCGAGACAGCACCTGCTCACGCACTTCGATACCGAGATCTTTCGCAAGCTTGATGATGGCATCACGGGTGATACCCGGCAGTGCAGACGAGGTGAACGGCGGCGTGAACAGTACGCCATCTTTCACTTCAAACAGGTTCTCACCGGCGCCTTCAGACAGGTAGCCGTTAACATCCAGCGCGATACCTTCCTGATAGCCGTGGCGGCGTGCTTCGCTACCGACCAGCAGAGAAGACAGATAGTTACCGCCCGCTTTCGCGGCAGTGGGGATGGTGTTCGGTGCCGCGCGGTTCCAGGAAGACACCATGGCGTCAATTCCCTGATCCAGCGCTTCTGCACCCAGATACGCGCCCCACGGGAAGGCGGCAATGATAACGTCAGTGGTATAGCCAGGAGGCGGATTCACGCCCATCCCAACGTCACCCACAAAAACCAGCGGGCGAATATAGGCGCTGGTCAGATTGTTTTTACGCAGTACGGCGCGGCAGGCTTCCATCAGTTCATCCACACTCTGGGATACCGGGAAGCGGTAAATTTTGGCTGAATCATGCAGACGCTGCATATGTTCACGATGACGGAACACAACCGGCCCTTTGTGAGAGTCATAGCAACGGATACCTTCAAAGACCGACGTGCCATAATGCAGCGCGTGCGACATAACGTGAACTTTCGCTTCTCCCCACGGAACCATCTCACCGTTAAACCAAATGTAATCAGCTTTCTTAGTCGACATTTTTTTATCTTCCTGTTTGCGCTCTCAGGCGCGTATTTGTTGCGATGTGGGTTGCTGGATCTCGACATGCGCGACATCCACCAGTTTGCTTAACTGACTAAACAGTAATTCGACCGGACGGGGGCTGGCAACGGTCATTTCGATATTAATATCATCCGTTCCTGGCGCCGCCTCCATATTCATGGCGCAGAGGTGAAACCCGCGGTGACGTACCACGCGCAAAACACGCTCCAGAGTTTCCGGGCGCAGACGCGCCTGCACGGCAAGGTGATGTTGCATCATGATACTTTCTCCAGCATTTGAGAGTTACTGGCACCCGGCGGCACCAGAGGCCAGACGTTTTCAAGCTCATCAATCGAGACATGAAGCAGATATGGCCCTTTGCTGTTGAGCAGGGTCTCTAATGCTGCTTCTACCTGGTCTTTACGGGTAATACGCTCGCCCGGAATACCAAAGGCACTGGCCAGAACGAGAAAATCGGGGTTATCGGAAAGGTTGGTTTCACTGTAACGCTCGTTGAAAAACAGCTGCTGCCACTGACGCACCATGCCTAAACGCTGGTTATCCAGTAAGACGATTTTGAGTGGCAGTTGCTTGCGCTTCACAGTGCCCAGTTCCTGAATGTTCATCATGAACGAACCATCGCCGGAAATGCAGATAACCGTGTCATCGGGACGTGCGATTTGCGCGCCAACCGCCGCAGGCAAGCCAAAGCCCATTGTGCCAAGACCGCTGGAAGTGATGAAGTTCTCAGGGCGTTCAAACGACATGTGCTGCGCAGCCCACATCTGGTGCTGTCCCACGTCAGTGGTCACCACACTGTTTTTGGGCTTACGTTCAGACAACTGCTTTAACAACAAGGGTGCAAAAATGGCGTCGCCCGGATGATCGTAACGCCAGCCACATTCTTCACGCAGGTGTGTAACCTGCTTACGCCAGGCATCAATCGCCAGCGGCTGTTGCAGTGCGGGCAATAATGCTTTCAGGTCGCCCTGGAGACTGACGTTTGCCTGGCGCAGCTTGTTCATTTCGGCGGGATCGATATCCATATGAATCACCTTTGCGCCTGGTGCAAATGTATTAAGTTTGCCAGTAACGCGATCATCAAAGCGCGCGCCAATGGCGATCAATACATCGCACTCCTGTACGGCCAGATTTGCAGCCTTGTTGCCATGCATACCCAGCATGCCGAGATAGCATGGGTCGTCTGACGCTACTGCACCAAGCCCTTTGAGCGTGCAGGTCGACGGGATTTGTGTCACGCGGATAAATTCACGCAGCGCCGGAACCGCCTGTGCCATGCCTACCCCACCGCCGATGTAAAGCATTGGGCGATGTGCACTCGCCAGCATGTCGTATGCCTGCTGGATCTGCGTCAGCGGCAGCGGTTCGTCATTCGCAACGGTGCTCAGGAAAGGCTCAGGCTCGCCTTCAGTCAGCTGAATATCTTTGGGGATGTCGACCAGCACCGGGCCTGGGCGGCCAGACTGCGCAATCTCGAAGGCCTCGGCCATAATGCGTGGTAAATCGTCAAGTGATTCAACGAGGAAACTGTGTTTGGTACAAGCCAGAGACAGGCCCAGGACATCCACTTCCTGAAAGGCATCTGTACCGATAAACGGTGCTGCAACCTGACCAGTAATAGCAACAACAGGAACCGAATCTAAAAGCGCATCAGCAAGGCCGGTTATCAGATTCGTGGCGCCAGGACCGGAAGTCGCGATACAAACCCCGGTTTTACCCGTTGAACGCGCAAACCCAATTGCCGCCATCGCGGCGCCTTGCTCATGCCGACACAGTAGGTGTTCCACACCGCCGTCGTACAACGCATCGTAGACCGGCATTATCGCTCCGCCAGGATAACCAAAAACTTTCTCAACACCCTGCGCTCGCAACGCATGTACTACCCACTGTGCTCCGGTCATCGTTATTCTCCCGTCTTCATAGGGGAGAAACAGCATTTTGTTCTGTAACACATAGTCTGTTCCTCAGGTCGATATCGTTAGTCCAACAAAAAACCCCCGGACCTTTCGGTGCGGGGGTTCTTTCGATTCGGGCTTGAATTTTAAGCCTTTCTTCTCCTGAGCGCAGCCCCGCACGGCGGTTTAATAATCACCACCACGCTAATCACGACAAGGCTAATCACTCGTAGAAGGGCTTTCATTGGTGTTCGTTCTTTCAACTCGTTCGAAGTAATGCCTACAGAGTTATCACAGAGATTACAGAGGTGACAAGTTTTTTTTAATTTCTCAGTGATGAGCAAACTAATTATT
>JALAGK010000519.1 GCA_022712475.1 Enterobacteriaceae bacterium | reverse complement strand
CATCAGCGAGGCACTACCACGTCCACGGTATCAGCGTTGCCCCCAATGCGATACCCTTTTTCTGTTACCGACAGTGAAAGCACACCAGAACGCGTATTGCCCCTGCTGCCATGCTAAAGTACACAATGGCCGTGACTGGCCGTTAACCCGCCTTGGTGCCATGGCCATTGCCATGCTTGTGCTTATGCCATTTGCCTGGAGCGCGCCGCTGCTGGAAATCTGGTTGCTGGGTAGCCATATCAGTGCCAGCGTTATGCAGGGTATCTGGCAAATTGCGAGCCAGGGAGACCCGATCACTGCTTCGATGGTGTTTTTTTGCGCGGTAGGTGCCCCCATTGTGCTGGTGGTGGCTATTGCCTATTTGTGGTTTGGCAACATTCTGGGAATGAACCTGCGCCCCGTGCTGTTGATGCTTGAGCGGCTAAAAGAATGGGTGATGCTCGATATCTATCTGGTGGGAATTGCTGTTGCCACTATTAAGGTCCAGGAGTACGCCTGGATTACGCCTGGATATGGACTATGGGCGTTTATCGCCCTCACGTTGCTTAGCGTGCTCACGCTTATTCACCTCAATGTTGAAGAGCTGTGGCAACGCTTTTATCCACAGTCGTGCGCGCGCTATAACACTGACAAGCTGCGCGTGTGCCTTGACTGTCATTTTACCGCTGTGCCGGATGCCCGTGGCCGCTGCCCGCGCTGTCATGTTCCGTTGCACCTGCGTCGCCCAATGAGCGTGCAAAAGTGCTGGGCCGCATTGATTGCCTCTCTCATTTTTCTGCTTCCCGCTAATCTGCTGCCCATTTCCGTGGTGTACGTCAACGGCGCACGACAGGAAGACACCATTCTTTCCGGTATTATTTCGCTCGCATCAGGCAACGTAGCTGTGGCGGGTGTGGTGTTTATTGCCAGTATTCTGGTGCCGTTTACCAAAGTGCTGGTGCTGCTTACGCTGTTACTCAGCATTCATTTTAAATGTGCACAGGGACTGCGCACCCGTATCCTGCTGTTGCGCTTTGTAACCTGGATTGGGCGTTGGTCTATGCTCGACCTGTTTGTGATTTCACTGACCATGTCGCTGGTCAACCGCGATCAGCTACTGGCTTTTACTATGGGGCCTGCGGCGTTCTATTTCGGCGCTGCGGTAATTTTGACTATCCTTGCTGTGGAATGGCTGGACAGCCGCTTACTTTGGGATGCACATGAGTCAGGAAACGCCAGCTTCACCGACTGAAGCTAACATTAAAACAAAACGCCGTATCTCGCCCTTCTGGCTGTTGCCGATTATTGCCCTGCTGATTGCGCTATGGCTGGGCTGGAAAACCTGGCAAGACCACGGAACAACGGTCACCATTGATTTTGTCTCTGCCGACGGCATTGTAGCAGGCCGCACACCTGTACGTTACCAGGGCGTAGAAATCGGCACCGTACAAAGCGTGCGTCCAAGCGAAGACCTGAGCAAAATCGAGGTCAGTGTCAGCATCAAAAGCGATATGCGCGATGCACTGCGCTCCGAAACCCAGTTCTGGCTGGTCACGCCAAAGGCGTCGCTTGCAGGCGTCTCCGGGTTGGATGCGCTGGTTGGCGGCAATTATATCGGCATGATGCCCGGCAAGGGTGAACCGCAGGAGCATTTTGTCGCACTCGATACTCAGCCCAAATACCGCCTCAACAATGGCGAGTTAATGATCCATCTGACATCCCAGGATCTGGGTTCACTTAACAGCGGCTCACAGGTCTACTTTCGAAAAATCCCCGTTGGCCGCGTTTATGATTACGCCATAAACCCAGGCAACCGGGGCGTGACCATTGACGTACTGATTGATCGACGCTTTACCAACCTGGTAAAGCAGGACAGCCGCTTCTGGAATGTGTCTGGCGTCAAAGCTGATGTGGGAATCAACGGCGCGCAGGTAGAACTTGAAAGCCTGAGCGCACTGGTC
The DNA here is from genome assembly GCA_022712475.1 of Enterobacteriaceae bacterium. GTDB lineage: Bacteria > Pseudomonadota > Gammaproteobacteria > Enterobacterales > Enterobacteriaceae > Tenebrionibacter. The sequence continues at coordinate 1,581 of JALAGK010000519.1, read as the reverse complement.
AATGGCGCAATTGCCTTCGACTCACCTGAAGGTTCACCTCAGGCCAAACAAGACACCGACTTTACGCTGTATGAGGATTTGGCGCACAGTCAGCGCGGCGTACAGATAAAACTCGCATTACCCAGCGGCGACGGGCTTAAGGCGGACAGTACGCGGTTAATGTATCAGGGACTGGAAGTCGGCAAGCTGACGCGTCTTGATCTTAACAAAGACAATACCGTCACTGGCGAACTGACTGTAGACCCGGGCGTTGTTGACCTGATGCGTACCGACACGCGTATTGAGCTACGTAGTCCGAAACTCACACTCAGCGAACCTCGAGTCAACAGCCTGCTTAGCGGTACCCATTTTGAGCTGGTCCCAGGTGAAGGCGTGCCGCGCGACAGCTTTGTGGTACTGCCTGAAAACAAAACGCCGCTGCAACAGCCAGGCGTACTGAAATTCAGCCTCAACGCCCCGGAAAGTTACGGCATTGATGCCGGCCAGCCGCTGCTGTTGCATGGTGTGCAGGTAGGTCAGGTGGTGGAGCGCGAACTCACCGCAAAAGGCGTCAACTTCTCGGTCGCTATTGACCCGCAGTACAAAGCGTTGATAAAAGGCGACAGCAAATTTGTGGTCAACAGCCGTGTAGACGTGAAAGTCGGTCTCGATGGTGTGGAGTTCCTCGGTGCCAGCGCCAGCGAATGGGTTAACGGTGGCATTCGCGTGCTGCCTGGCAAAAATGGCGCGATGAAAACCACCTATCCACTCTATGCCAACCTTGAGCGCGCAGTGGAAAACAATCAGGGGGAGCTACCAACACCTACGCTGACACTCTCTGCTGCCAGTTTGCCTGATGTGCAGGCAGGCTCAGTGGTGCTGTATCGCAAGTTCGAAGTAGGTGAAGTTATCGCCATTCGTCCACGTAGCAGCGCCTTTGATATTGATGTGCATATTAAGCCGCAGTATCGCCATTTGCTGGCGCCTGACAGCGTATTCTGGGCTGAAGGGGGCGCGAAAGTGCAGCTTAACGGCAATGGGCTGACGGTACAGGCCTCACCGCTGTCACGTGCGCTGAAGGGGGCTATCAGTTTTGATAATCTCCCGGGGGCGGGTAAAGGCGGTAAGCGCGTGCTGTATCCATCGGAAACTTCCGCCCGCGCCGTGGGTAGCCAGATAACGCTGCACGCGTTTGATGCCGGTAAGCTTTCAGAAGGCATGCCTATTCGCTATCTGGGCATCGATATCGGGCAGGTAGAGTCACTGAAGCTACTAACCGATCGCAGCGAAGTTCAGGCAACAGCTGTACTGTATCCGGAGTATGTCAGTAATTTTGCCCGGGGAGGCACACGCTTCTCGGTCATTACGCCGAAGCTTTCCGCCGCGGGTGTAGAAAATCTGGATACTATTTTGCAGCCGTACATTAATGTTGAGCCTGGCCACGGTGGCCCACGCCGCGACTTTGAGATTCAGGAAACCACTATCACCGATTCACGCTATCTTGATGGCCTGAATATAGTGGTGGAAGTGCCGGATGCCGGTTCGCTGGACATCGGCACACCTGTGTTGTTCCGGGGACTTGAAGTCGGGACTGTTACCGGT
>JALAGK010000518.1 GCA_022712475.1 Enterobacteriaceae bacterium | reverse complement strand
GTTTACGGCATATTGTCGCTGTTGGCAGTACTGGCGGCGTTCAGCGCCCTGTCGCAGGCGGTAAAGGGCATAGAGCTTTCTGTTGCTTATGCGCTGTGGGGCGGTTTTGGCGTGGCCGCGACCGTTGCGGCGGGTTGGGTACTGTTTGGACAGCGGCTCAATCGTAAAGGCTGGTTCGGGCTGGGGCTGCTGTTGCTGGGTATGATGCTCATTAAGCTTGCCTGATAAGCAGAAAACTCTGCCGAACAAAGAAAAAGGGGAATGCGAAAGCATTTCCCTTTTTTGTCTGCTGTTGCGATGGGCGGGGTTAGAGTTCCACCAGTTTCATCAACTTATCGCGAAATCCGGTGACGGCAATAGCGCGGTTATCGGCACGGTTGCGGTCTTTAGCCGCTGGCGCAGAGCTTTGTACGGCAATAAGTGACCAGCCACTGTCCGTTTTTAATAAAAGCGGTGATCCACTGTCGCCGGGCAAGGTATCGCAGCGGTGTGACAGCACCGATTGCTGCGCCCAGCCGGTCACCTGGCAACTTTCGTGCCGGTAGAGCGTATTGAGATGGTCTTCCGGGTAGCCCGATTGTGTGACTTTACGGTCCTGGGCCTTGAGCGCGGCGGTAAGGGCATCTTTGTCTCCCTGAAACAACGCAATAGGCGTGATGCCTGAAATAGCATAGTTCAGCACTACCAGCCCAAAATCCCAGGGCGCTGCGGATGGCGGCACTATCCAGCCATCACCGTCTGGTTTCAGGCGCCGGCGCAGGGAAGAGGTGACCCGGCCTTCAATACCGTGGATTTCATAGCGCCAGATACCGTCACGAGAGACAAAACGCAGTGCGACGGCTTTATCCGGCGCGCCGTCAGGTGGCGTCAGCAGACAATGTCCTGCGGTCAGTGCCAGATTTGGGGCGATAAGCGTCGCGGTGCACAGATTACCGCTGGCGGTTTCGAGCTGCCCGATAGCATCCCATGGTGGGGTGGTCGGATTGTCGACACGCACGCGTTCATCTTTGCCAAAAAACAGTGTCTGAATTTCTGCGGCATTAAGGGTGTCGGTATCGCCGACGTCGCTCCAGCCGGGCTGAGGCAATAAGTACAGCGAGCCCACAAACAACATAAAAGTTTTACGCATATCACTCTCAAAGGGCGGGCGACAGGTGCTTGAGAATTCCCTGAAGACATAACTATAGCCGGGACGGCAAGAAAGTGGGAGCAAAATCAGCGAACTACGTTGTTAAAACCAGAAGCTGGCAGCGACGACAGCACAGATAATCAGTAGCGTCAGCAGAATTTCGAAGCGATAGCGGCGTGCCATAGTGTGAACTCCGAAAATCAGCGCCCGAAAGAGCGGGCGCTGTTGTCATCACCAGGCGCTTACGCGGCGTTGTTTTGCGTAGCCTGTTTTTTGTGTGCCGCTTTCTTGTGATGTTTTTTTGCAGCCTGAGCTTTCTGCTCTGGGGCTTTTTTGTGATGTTTTTTTGCAGCCTGGGCTTTCTGCTCCGGGGCTTTCTTGTTGTGTTTTTTCATTGCCTTATGTTGAACGGAGGTGGCCTGAGGTGCCTTAGAGCCAGCCACCGGTGCCTGTTCAGCGGCGAATACGCAAGTGGAAAGACTCATGGCAGCGGCAACAACCAGCGCTAATACCTTTTTCATCGCAAAACCCTCATGTAGTGTATGTGCAACCCCACTGCGGGGTCGTTGAGACAAACTATATGCTTGTATACACGGGCTTTCCGTGAGTCATTGGTATCGGCATGTAACGGTATGTACAACATAAAAAAGCGCGCCAGGCGGCGCGCTTTTGCATTACAGGTAGCGGGCTTCGAGGTGCTGGCGAAACCAGTGCGCGTTGAGATCTTCCCCTGTTGCGTTTTCAATCAGCTGTGTTGTGGTAAACCGGCTGCCGTGTTGCCAGATGTTCTGGCGCAGCCAGTCGAACAGTGCGTGTAAATCTCCCCGGGCGATGTCTTCTTCAAGTCGTGGCAGGGCACGGCGAGCGCTCTGAAACAGCTGTGCGGCATACATTGCACCCAGCGTGTAGGTAGGGAAGTAGCCAAACCCGCCGTCAGTCCAGTGGATATCCTGCATACAGCCGTCGCGATAGTTGCCGTGGGTGGAAAGACCAAGCCATGCCTGCATTTTCTCATCCCACAGTGCCGGAATATCATCCACTTCAATATCGCCATCATTGAGCGCACGTTCAATTTCATAGCGCAGCACAATATGGGCGGGATAGCTAACTTCGTCAGCATCAATACGGATAAGCCCCGGTTTCACGCGTTGGTTCCAGGCAATGTAGTTGCCTTCTTCAAACGCCGTCTGTTCACCAAAGTGAGCAATAATCTGCAGACGCAGGCGTTTAAGGAACGGCGTGCTGCGCGCAAGCTGCATTTCAAAAAACAGGCTCTGGGATTCGTGAATGGCGGTCGAGCGTGCTTGCGCGATGGGTTGTCCCGCCCATTCGCGCGGCAGATTCTGTTCATAACGTGCGTGGCCGGTTTCGTGAATCACTCCCAGCAGGGCGCTGAACAATTCGTCTTCCCGGTAGCGGGTAGTGATACGCACATCCTCCGGTACGCCACCGCAAAACGGATGTGCGCTCACATCAAGACGCCCGCCGTTGAAGTCAAAACCAAGCAGCGCCATGGTGTCCAGCCCCAGTGCACGCTGTTTCTCCACCGGGAACGGCCCTTCAGGGGCCATGAGTGGGCGCTGCGCCTGCTTTTCGACGGCTCGCTGGAGTAACGCAGGAAGCCAGCTTTTCAGATCGCCAAATAGCACATCAAGGCGGCGGCTGGTCATGCCGGGTTCAAATACGTCCAGCAGGGCATCGTAGCGGGAGACACTCGCCGCTCTGGCGCGGATATCGGCCTCTTCACGACTGAATTTCACTACCTCTTTTAAGTTTGCGGCAAAGCCTTGCCAGTCGTTGGCCGGGCGCTGGCTGCGCCAGGCGTGCTCGCAGCGGCTGCCGGCAAGTGATTTCGCCTGTACCAGGTCCGCAGGCAGCAGTACCGCCTGCTGGTAACGGCGGTGCATTTCGCGCAGGTTGGCCTGCTCGAACTCATTAAGCGCTTCCTGTTGCGCGCCGTCGAGCCATTCGCCGGTCTGCGGTGAGGTCAGAATTTGGTGTTGCAGCACGCTCAGCTCAGCCAGCGCTTCACTGCGCGCCTGGCTGCCGCCGGCGGGCATCATGGTATACATATCCCAGCCAGCGATAGCCGAGAGATGGGAGAAACGGGAAAGGCGTTGAAAGGTCTGAGTCAGCTGCTGATAGTATGTTGGCTTCATTGTTACTCGTGAGTTTGTTATCAGTAACAGCAAGGTAGCAGCAGATGGCGTAAAAAACGAGGCACTGTCGAAATGGGGGCTGCTACACTGCCTGAAGGCTCGTGTAAACGGAGGATGACATGACGTTTACGATTCGCTCAATGAAGGCTCATGATTTAGCGCAGGGCCATGCACTCAGTCAGCAGTTGGGGTGGTCAAACCGGCTGGAGGACTGGCAGGACGCATTTCGACTCGGCCAGGGGATGGTGATAGAGCAGGCAGGAAAAGTGGTTGCTACGGCTCTGTACTGGTGCTGGGGGGCGCGCGTTGCGAGCGTTGGGTTGGTGATTGTCAAAGAAGCGCTACGCGGACAGGGGTTTGGAAAGGCGCTTTTTCGTGCGCTCATGGAAAAGCTTGACGGCTATAGCGTACGTTTGCACGCTACACCTGAAGGACGTGCGCTGTATGAGAAATTTGGTTTTGTGGTGACCGGCTGCGTATATCAGTACCAGGGCTTGCTGGCCATGACAACGCCCTGTTTGCCTCGCACAGGAATGCGTCTACGCCCCGGACACGTGGCCGATATCGCAACCCTTGCCGCACTTGACTATCAGGCCAGCGGTATGCAGCGTGACGCTCTGATTGCCGGGCTACTACGGGATTATCCGCTAAGCGTGCTCGAGAATGCACAGGGAAAGATGCTGGGTTTTGCCGTGCTGCGCCGTTTTGGCCGTGGTTACATGCTGGGGCCGCTGGTGTGTCCACAGCCTGACGACGCCCGGGCGTTGTGCAGTGTGCTTTTTGCCGAGATCACCAACACTTTTGTGCGTATTGATAGTCAGGGTGAGATAGACGACTGGCTGGCGGCTCAGGGATTAGCATTGGTAGACCGTCCAGTAATGATGGTGCGGGGAGAAACATGGCAGCCTGCGCACAATGCCCCGCGCAGCTTTGCGCTGGTCACGCAGGCGATGGGTTAAAGGCGGCTCCCTGCCGGGAGCGCGCCATAGAGGAATCTCAGGGAATAAACATCACCGATACGCACAGAATACCGACGAGCAGAGTAATCATGTTTGCTACCGAGCGGTACGGCTTAAGCGCCGGAATAATCAGGGTGGCGAGCGTTGGCATAATGAACAGGATCATGGCAATCAGCGGTCCGCTGATGGCGTAAATCATCGAAATCGCGTTCGGGTTGATGCAGCAGACCACAAACGTGATGCCGCTTACCAGTATCAGTGACAGTGCACGGTTAAATGCGCGGCTTTTTTTCACGCCAGCCTGGCCCAGACCTGCGCGTACCATCTCCGTTGCCCCTTCAATCACGCCAAAATAGGTGCCGAGGAAGGATTTCGACATCGCAACAACCGCAACCACAATCCCGGAAATACCCAGCCAGTCGGGTGCTGAAGGCATCATGGCCAGCGCCGAGAGAATAGTTAGCCCATGTTCACGAGCGTCAAGGATATAAGATGACGGGATGGCCAGCAGGCAACTGAATACAAAGAACAGCACGCTCAGGCAAATTATCAGGTACGACACCTTCATAATTTTTTTGCATTTATCCATAGCTCGAGAGCCATAGCGCTCGCGATGGTCCACGGCAAAGGTCGAGATAATCGGGGTATGGCTAAACGCAAAAACCATCACTGGGATGGAGATCCAGATTTCATGCAGCGTCTGCGGCGTAAAGTGCAACTGCTCGGTAAAGTGCGCGGTCTGCCAGCTACCGGTGAGCCAGAGCGACAGGAACAGAAAATAGGCGATAAGCGGAAACACCAGAAAGCTCATGACTTTAAGCGTAACATGGCGGCCCATCAGAAAAATCAGGTTCAACACCAGCACTACGCCCAGGCTCACCAGTACGCGCACGCTAAGGGTTATCTCCATGCGTTTTGCCAGTTGTTCGGTCAGTGAGTTGGTGATAGCTACTGCATAAATCAGCACCACGACAAAAAACGCAAGGAAGTACAGCGCAGTAATCAGCTGACCAATGCGTTTACCGTACCAGTGATTAACGGCCTGGGTGATGCCTTCACCGCCTGATGTTTTAGCCGACAGAATGAACTGGCACAGCGCGCGATGCGGCCAGAGCGTTAAGGGGTAGGCAACGAGCGCGGTAAGCAGTAACACGATGGAGCCTGCCGAACCGAGCTGGATAGGCAGGAACAGCGTCCCGGCACCCACCGCCGTACCGTAAAGGGCGAAACTCCAGAGAGTCTCTTCTTTTGACCATATTTTCGACATTCTTTGACGTATTCAACCAATGAAATGAAAAAACGGCGGGCAATTTACCATAATTATGCGCTTTCGTGGCGTATTGTTTGTATCGCATGCGCGCGCAAGAGTGTTTGGCATAATTCAGAAAGTGTACAGCAAATGGGAAGCGGCAGCTGCGTGCTGCCGCAAAGTAGTCAGGGAAGGCGGTGATGAAGGTGGCGCCCGACCAGCAGGGCAATTATCAATAATGAGGCAATAAACGCGCCCAGGCCCGGCCAGCCGTAATCATGCCAGAAGTAGCCGCCACTGGTACCGGCGATACTTGACCCCATATAGTAACTGAACAGATACAGTGACGAAGCCTGTCCTTTGGCGCGCCGCGCGCGGTTGCCTACCCAGCTGCTGGCAACCGAGTGAGCACCAAAAAAACCGGCGGAAAACAGCAGCAGGCCCGCGAAAATGGCCCACAACCAGTTTGTGAGCGTCAACAAAAGCCCGGCGAGCATTATGGTAGTAAACAGCAATAAAATTGGTCCACGGCCATAACGTACGGTGAGTGCACCGGCCTTTGGCGAGCTCCATGTACCGGTAAGATATGCGACCGAAAGTAACCCAACTACAGCCTGGCTCAGGTGCCAGGGTTCCTGCATCAGACGATAGCCGATGTAGTTGAACAGCGTCACAAATGCGCCCATCAACAAAAAACCTTCGGCAAACAGCCACGGCAGACCTTTGTCGCGCCAGTGCAGACGAAAGTTGATAAACAGCGTTCTGCCCCTCAGCGGCGTAGGGCGAAAATGGCGCGAAGCAGGCAGGATTTTCCAGAACATCAGCGCCGAGGCCAGCGCAAAACAGGCGATGGTTGCAAGCGCGATACGCCAGCCGAACAGATCCGTTGCCACACCGCTTAACAGACGACCACTCATACCGCCAATAGAATTCCCGCTGATATAAAGGCCCATCGAGAAAGCCGCTACACTGGGGTGCATTTCTTCACTAAGCCAGGTCATACCTACTGCTGCCACACCGCTGAGGGCAAGGCCGGTGAGGGCGCGCATGATGAGAATGCCGTGCCAGCTGGTCATGAAGGTCGAAAGCAGAGCACAACCGGATGCGAGCAGTAGTGCCGTTACCATCACCGGCTTACGGCCCACGGCGTCAGAAATGGGACCGGTAAAAAGCATACCGACCGCAAGCATGGCAGTGGTCACGGAAAGTGAAATACTGGTACTGGCCGGCGAGATCCTGAATTCCTGGGAAAGTACCGGCAAAATCGGTTGCACGCAGTACACCAGCGCAAAGGTGGCAAGGCCAGCAGAAAACAGCGCCAGAGTGGCGCGCATAAACTGAGCGGTGCTGCGTTTAATGTAACCGGGGCGACCGGTTACGTCGTCATCGTCTGGTGTAAGGCCATCAACGCTGACGGTAGTCGTACGGCTCACAAAATATCCTTGTAAAGGTGATACTGATCACGTACTGACAGGGTAGAAAGTGGCAATTGTTCTGTCT
>JALAGK010000517.1 GCA_022712475.1 Enterobacteriaceae bacterium | reverse complement strand
TGTCAGGGCTGTGCAATGGCGAGTAAATATGAAGTGGCTTGCTTGATTCTGGAGTCGACTCCAGAGTCTACATTTGCCTCATTCAATCCCGCAGAGGGATCCCATGAGGAGTAACAAGCGATGAAAAAAGGCCAAATGTTAATGATTGCTTTGCTGGCCCAAAGCCTGGTGTTGCCAGCATGGGCCGCGACCACTCTCCCCAGTCAGCCCAGCGTAACAGAGCTGACCTCTCAGGAGGCGCAAAGCAAGGCATATCGCCACACAGGCGATATTTCTCTGACCAATTATCGTGGCACGTCGGAAGAGGCGCTTAAGGAAGTGCGTGAGCGTGTTGAGCAGCAAGGTGATGGGTTTTATCGGGTAACGCGACTGCAAATGATGGAAAACAGCAGCTGGAGCGCTAACGCTGCAACCTATACGCCAGCACTTAATGTAGGCACAGCAAACCCAGCGCAGGATGAGGAGAGTTGATATGAGTATCTTCAGATATCTTTCTGGTCACGGTGCTAACTACGGCGGCTACGGTGGACACGGGCACTATGGCTCGGGGAAAAACCACGGCGGCCATGGCTACAACCGACATGGCACCCAGGTGCCCCCACAGGCTTGCCCCCATTGCCAACGTGCGAACGATCACGACGCCCGCTTTTGCGCCAGCTGCGGCGGCGCGCTGATTGCGCAGTGCAGCAACTGCAAGCAGATGCTGTCCCCCATGGCCGGGTTTTGCAGCAAGTGCGGCAAAGAAGTGAATGCAGCGCAAGGGAGTAATTAACGAAGTAATGAGCGGTTGTTGTGCTTTGGACAGGCTCAGGCCTGTCCTTTTTTTGTATCTGGTATCCGCTCTCATCCCGCCCATAAATATGCTGCCTGTGCTCTGACAGGTTCTCAGCTACCCGAGAACGAGCAGGCGATTGTCAGGGAAGTGCTGGAGAGCCTGATTATCAAGTACCAGTCTCGCCGCTGGTGTAAGTATCCCTGCAAAACGAACCATTCACTTTTAGAGATCTTCCGACATACTGATTATGTCCCCTGAGGAGATCGCCATGCGTAAAGCCCGATTCACCGAGCACCAGATCATCACCGTACTGAAGTCCGTAGAAGCGGGCCGGACCGTCAAAGATGTCTGCCGCGAAGCGGGAATATCTGAGGCTTCGTACTACAACTGGAAAGCAAAATACGGCGGGATGGAAGCTTCTGATATCAAAAAGATGAAAGACCCTGAGGACGAAAATCGTCGTCTCAAACAGATGTTTGCCGATCTCAGCCTTGAATGTCGGGCCCTGAAAGACGTTATCGAAAAAAAGCTTTAAAACCAGCGATAAAGCGGGAGCTCGTCAGCTATCTGACGGCACAATTTGCCATGAGTTTACGCCAGGCCTGCAGGACGTTATCACTGAGCAGGACGGTGTATTTTTATCAGCCCGATACCCGGCGTGATGAACCAGTGATCCACGCGCTGACTGAACTGGCAGAACGCTATCCGCGATACGGTTTTAAGAAGCTGTTCCAGCTGCTGCGCAGGCAGGGCAAGATCTGGAACCATAAACGTGTACACCGAATTTACTGCCTGCTGAAACTGAATTTTCGTCGCAAGGGAAAGCAGCGGCTGCCAGTGCGTAATCCAGCACCACTGGTGACGCCGCAAGCGTTAAACCAGAGCGGGTCCATCGATTTTATGCACGACGCGTTGGTCTGCGGCAGACGCTTCCGGACCTTCAATGTGGTGGATGATTTTAATCGTGAAGCACTGGCGATAGAAATCGACCTGAATATCCCGGCTCAGCGAGTCATCCGGGTGCTGGACAGGATCGTGGCAAACCGCGGCTACCCGCTGAAAATGCGGATGGACAACGGACCAGAACTGGTCTCACTGGTGCTGGCACAATGGGCCGAAGAACATGACGTACAGCTCAAATTTATCAAGCCGGGTAAGCCGACACAGAATGCTTTTATAAGAACGGTTCAACCGAACATACCGGACAGAAATCCTGGATTTTTACCTGTTAAGAACACTGAATGAAGCACGGGAAATTACCGAGCGCTGGCTGATGGAATATAACAACGAGCGGCCTCATGAATCCCTGAACAACCTGACGCCGGAAGAGTACCGGCTGATGGCTGAAAAACCGGAACTCTCAAAAGTGCGTGGAACTAAAACGGGTGTGCTTACAATCCCATCGCACGAAACGTAACTCACTGGAGCGCACAAAAGTTAGTAAGGAAAGCTCAATCGCGATGCGTGTCATTACACGGCCACGATATGCGGCAAGACGAGCAAGAAACTCAGGGAAGCGGCTAGAGGGTAAAGCTGGATAGTGTCGTGCTTTGGTTGTAGGTAACGCACCGGCCATATCACTGGCTGGATTTGAGTCGATGTAATCGTTCTGTACTGCATAACGCATTATGGCCGTCACGCGCTGCTGCAGGCGTTGAGCTACGTCATGCTTACCACTGGCATCAACTTTTTTAATTGGGGCTAACAGGTGACTAGTTTTGAGCTGGCGAATGTCGGACGAACCGATATGAGGGAAGATATAAAGCTCAAGATAGCGAAGAACGCGTGAACGATGGTCTTCACTCCAGCGCTTGTTACTGGCATGCCATTCACGGGCAATGGTTTCGAAAGTATATGCCCCCGAATTCTCAGCCTGAGCTTCTTTTTGTTCGGCTTTTGGGTCAATGCCCTGTACTAACAGCTTCTTAGCTTCGTCGCGCTTTGCTCTTGCCTGAGCAAGCGTCACAGTAGGCCAAACACCAAAAGTGAGGCGATCCTCTTTTTTGTCTGAGGGGCGTCTGTATTTCATGCGCCAGTATTTAGACCCCCTAGCCGAAACCTCGAGATACAAACCGCCGTCATCGGCCATTTTGTATGGTTTTGTCTTTTGGCTTTGCGGTCTCGACCTGTCTGGCGTTGAGCTTCATATGGGGCACATTTCTAATCGAAGTTAAGATGCCCCCAATGACATCCGGATTTCAACGGACTACCTCGGACGACTCGGGACGGAAAAATCACTGAAAGCATTGATTTTAAAGGCTTTAGTGGACTTTCTCGGATGGTCTTGGAAGTACTAATGGTGCCGAAGGCCGGACTCGAACCGGCACGTATTTCTACGGTTGATTTTGAATCAACTGCGTCTACCGATTTCGCCACTTCGGCACTGTATGAAGGGATTGCGGTAAGCGAAGGTATTATACCCATCGCTTATCACCATGCAAGATAAGCCATCGCGGTCACACGCTAAGTGCTGAAAAAAGCAGCGTAATGCATCCGTGCAAGCGTCCGGTTGCCGCATTTTATGAAAAGCGCCCTCTTTCCAGCCCCCTCTCACCTCTATCCACACCGCTTACACAACTAATCAGGTCAATGACAGTTGCCTTACCAGCGCCAGCATCACAATAAACCACAACAGGAAGTAGAGTGGCACAATGACGATGCCTGGTAAGGGAAATCCCAGCCCTTTCAACACGCGCCACGGGCTAGCAAACAGACGGCCAAGCATCTCGCCGGGCTTGCGGATAAGTGGCTCGTCTTTTGGCCAGCACCACCAGTAGATAAGAAACGTGAAAACTAACGCACTGCCTGCCATCAACTCTTTGCCACCGGTTTCCGTTGATGTGACCAGTCCCCACGCTACGCCAAAGACAAGCGTCGCCCCCATCAGCGCGCCAAGGATTGAAACGATGTATTCCAGAGTTAAATAATACGAAAGTAGCGTCCCCCAACGCGACAGCCCCAGCCACATCGCATCACGCACAAACAAAAAGAAAAACACAGCCATAGCCATACGTTTAAGACTGTTGCTTTGCACACCCGGAGCAGGCAGTACCAGCAGGAAAATCGCCCCCCAGAACAGGCACAAAAAAATACCCGCCCAACTCACCGCCAGCCGCGGCTGTAGCACATAGCTCACCAGCACCGGGTTCAGCCGGTTGAGCAATTCCGGGTAATAGTGAGACAGGCGGTTCACCTGCTGCGTGGTCTCTTGCACCAAGCCCGGCACCAGCCGCATCCAGAACGGTACCGAGCGCCGCTCGCTTTGCAGCAGGCGGTTAGAGATACGCTGCAAAAAGCTACCGGACTCGCTTTCCACCTTAAGCTGCTTCCTGCCGCGGGCTAGTTCGGTCTCGCGTAGCTGATCCTCAAGCGCTGCCACTATCTGCGGGCCAAGCACGCGCGCGGATTCGTATTCATCCAGCCCCCAGTCGAGGCGGGCTGACACACTCTCAAGTAGCCCTTCGGTCAGCCCTGGTAATGCTGCCAGCGCCCGGCCAAGCGCCTGATGGAACAGCTGCTGTTGCGCAAGCGAACCGCTGCGCGCCACCCGGCTCCACAGTGCTTCCAATGCCGCAGCACCGCGTACTTCGCTGTCTGCAAGCTTATCAGCCAGTTCGCTAATCTCTGCCGCCGTCCATACCGGTTCGCACGCGGGTAACTCCCCGGCCAAAGGCTCCGCGCTCTGCTCAGGTGCAGTACAGAACTCTTCACTTCCAGTCTCAGCTGCAAACCCAGACTCAGGGTGAGTGACAATATCTTCTGTAGCCGTAGTCTCATCTGCACACTCTTTCTGCACCGCCAGCAGCCCGCTTTCAGCCATTGCTTTTGCCTGCTCGAAGGCTTCGCGTAACCGTTGGTAGCCCTGTGGGTTGTTGTCTGGCCTGTGCTGTTTCAATTGCTGCGCGTAAGCACGGCGAATTTTCGCGACCTCGTCGGTCGGCTCTGTTCCCAGAATCTGCCAGATATTCATTGTGGCACTCCGTTTTCAAAGCGGCTCAACGCCTGCTCCACCTGCTCGCGCATCTGGCTGATAATGCGCGCATCCTGGCTATCCAGCGCGTGCTCAAAGGCGCTCATTACCTCATCCACCCACGCCCGCTCGTCGCCCAGCAAGAAGCTGTATAGCTTTGCCCCTCGCGCCAGCAGCGCGCGGTTCTCTGCCCGGTCACGCGGGTGCTGCTTAAGCGCCGCCAACCGTTGCAGGCTCTCTGCTATCTGCTGCTCGCTCATCTGCCCCGGCGTTTTTTCTATCACCAGGCGTGCAGCCTCCACGCCTTCTCCCTGACTGCACTCCACCTCCAGCAGGCCGTCCAGCGTGTAGGTAAAACGAATCTCCAGAGATACCTCACCCGCCGGGCGCGGTGGTACGCTCACCGTCATCTCACCGAGCAGGATGTTGTCTTTCACCCGCCGTCCTTCACCCTGATATACCTTCAGCTCCACCTGGCTCTGGTTGTTATAGACCGTGCTCACGCTTTTCATTTTACTGACGGGCAGGAACGTGTTGCGCTCGATAAGCGGCAGGAAAAAACCATCCTCAATCTGCCCGTATTGCTGCTTCACCACCTCTACGCCCAGTGAGAACGGCATAACGTCCGTCAGCACAATGTCTTCAACCGCCACGTCGGCCATGACCATGCCCGCCTGTACACCCGCACCCAGCGCTACGGCTTCGTCAGGGTTAAGATCGTGACGAGGGAAACGGCCAAACAGGCGTGCCACCGTCTGGCGCACCAGCGGCATACGCGTGGCACCGCCAACCAGCAAAACGTGGTCAAGATCGTGAAGGGAAAAACGTGCATCATGCAGCGCCTGCTGCACCGGCTGTTGCAGGCGCTCCAGTAACGGGCGGCAGTACTCCGCAAGCGCTGCTTCATCAAGGGTCCAGCGCCAGGTCTGGCCCTGCCACTCGAGTGCTGCACTGGCGCTATTACCAGAACTAAGAGCACATTTTAGCTGCTCGGCCTGCGCATGTAGCGCGGGCTTAAGCTCAGGCAAACGTTGGCGCAACGCCGGGTGCTGGTCGAGCATCCACTGACAAATGGCCTCGGTAAAGTCATCCCCGCCCAGCATCACATCGCCGCTGCTGGCGCGCACTTCTACTACGCCCTCAAACATATCAATAATCGAGACGTCAAACGTGCCGCCGCCCAAATCGAATGTCAGGTATTTTTGCTCGCGGTTCTCCAGCAGGCCAAAGGCCAGCGAGGCGGCGGTAGGTTCGTTAAGCAGGCGCACCACGTTCAGGCCAGCAAGTTCGCCCGCAGTCTTCACCGCCCGGCGCTGGATCTCGTTGAAATAAGCAGGAACGGTAATCACCGCGTCGTGCACGTGCTCACCCAGCGCGCTTTCTGCATCCTGCTTAAGCTGGCGCAGCAGTAGCGCCGAGAGTTCTTCGGCGCGAAAACGCTGCGTGCCCAGCATAAGCTGTGCTTCTGACCCCATATAACGTTTGAAGCTGGCCTGAGTGAGATGAGGGTGGCTTTGCAGCCGCTGGCGGGCACTCTCACCAATGAGGATGTTGCCGCTGTCATCAAGCCCCACAACAGACGGTGTCAGTAACTTGCCCTGCGCATTCGCCACCAACTGCGCGTGCCCGTTCAGCCACAGGCTCACCGCACTGTTAGTGGTCCCGAGATCAATACCGATTACATGCTTGTGTGTCATTGCCCCTCCCTGGTTACCGGCAACATACCGGCATAAAAATCCGCCTCATACCTGGCGGGTAGTGAAAAACCGGCTGTTATAGCTACAGCGCGGATAAGCAGATTATCAGTATTAAATAACTGCCTCCAGTCACAACCCGCCACACACCGCACCCACTTCCAATCTGGTTTACGCTATATGCATTACACTGGCACAAGCTATCACCCATAAAAGGATATCCCGATGACCATCATTAAAAGTTACGCGGCTCCAAAAGCTGGTGCGCAACTTGAGCTGTACGAGTATGACGCAGGCGAACTGGCCCCGGAGGCAGTTGAGGTCAAAGTTGACTACTGCGGCGTGTGCCATTCAGACCTGTCGATGATCGACAACGAATGGGGCTTCTCGCAGTATCCGCTGGTAGCGGGGCATGAAGTGATTGGCCGCGTGCACGCGCTGGGTACGGCGGCGCAGGACAAAGGGCTGAAGGTGGGTCAACGTGTGGGTATCGGCTGGACCTCAGATAGCTGCGGCCACTGCGATGCCTGCATTAGCGGCAACCAGATAAACTGCCTTGAAGGCAGCACCGCCACCATCATGAGCCGCGGCGGCTTTGCCGATAAAATCCGCGCCAACTGGCAGTGGGTTATCCCAATGCCGGATGATATCGACATCGCCAGCGCAGGCCCGCTGCTGTGCGGCGGCATCACGGTGTTTAAACCGCTGCTGATTAACCAGATTACCGCCACCAGCCGCGTGGGCGTGATTGGCATCGGCGGTCTGGGCCACATCGCCATTAAACTGCTGCGGGCGATGGGCGCAGAGGTGACCGCGTTCAGTTCAAACCCGTCCAAAGAGCAGGAAGTTAAACAGATGGGTGCCGAGCGCGTGGTAAACAGCCGCGATCCGCAGGCGCTCACCGCACTGGCTGGGCAGTTTGACCTTATCATCAACACCGTGAACGTAAGCCTGGACTGGCTGCCGTACTTTGAAGCACTGGCACCGGGCGGCAAGTTCCACACCGTTGGCGCGGTGATGAAGCCGTTTGAAGTTCCGGCCATGAAGCTTATTGGCGGTGACCGCAGCATCTCAGGTTCGGCAACCGGTAACCCGTCTGAACTGCGCAAGCTGATGAAGTTCGCCTCACGCGCGCACGTCACGCCGCAGACTGAAGAGTTCCCGATGTCGCGCATTAACGACGCGCTGCAACACGTACGCGATGGCAAAGCGCGCTACCGCGTGGTGTTAAAAGCCGATTTCTGATGCCGTAAACCAGGCGCATGACATAACAATGCCGGCGTAAGCCGGCATTATTGTTTACGTAAAAAGGGCTTAAACACTCGCCCGGAAGCTGCCTTATCTCGTCAAGCGCGCCTGCGGCTATCCCCGCCTTACTCTTTCGCCAGCGCGGCGAACACCGCCGCCACTGCCACAGCGCCGGGGTCTTTCACGCCTTCCAGGTTGTCGCTGCCCACATAAGATGAGCGTCCGGCGTTGGCCTTGCCCATTTTCGCGGTGGCGTCTGCGCCCTTCTGCGCCGCTTTTGCTGCTGCGGCCAGGTCTTTCTTCTTCAGCGCTTCCAGCGCTGGTTGCAGGGCATCAATAAGCGTTCTGTCACCGAGATCTGCGCCACCGTAGTGCTTCATCTGCGCAAGCCCGGCCAGCAGCGCGTCCGCAAGCGTTGCGTCTTCAGTAAGCTTCTGGCCCGCCGCGGTGAAGAAAATCGACATCAGCACGCCGCTTGAGCCACCCATCACCGTTGCCAGCCGTTCGCCCGCCAGCAGCAGTAATGCCGCAGGCTCTTTCAGCGGCAGCTTTTTCTCGCTCAGCAGTTTAGCAATATCGCGTGCGCCCAGGGCAAAGGTAGAGCCGGTATCGCCGTCGCCCACTTTGGCATCCAGCGCGTTCAGTTCGCTTTCAAGGTCAATCAACGTGCCGGTCACGGCCTTCACTATGGCGCCCGTTTTGGCGTTGGCAGAAGGTTTTGCCTCCACGCTGTCGCGAATGGCCTGCACCTTTTGCGTGAGCGCAGGCGCAAACGGCACCAACGGCCGCCAGCCCATTGCCTGCACACCGGCCTGAAGCGCCTCGGTAAAGGCATCGTTCAGGCGAATGACCGAGAGCGAAAAACCTTTCATATCCAGCGAGCTCACCATAGTCGCCGGGCCAATCAGAAAATCAATCTGGCCGTGCAGCGGCGAGCGCACAATCTCAGCCACAATCAGCCCCATCTCCAGCTCCGAGGTGCCGCCGAGGTTGTTGACCATCACCGCCAGCCGCGCCTCTTTACCCGCCGCTTTGCACAGGCGTTTAACCATCTCGCCCACAATTTTGGCGCTGTTGCGGGTCTTCATGATGCTGGCACCCGGCTCACCGTGGATGCCGAGTCCCAGCTCCACCTGGCCCGAGTGAATGCGCTCTTCGTCATCATTGCCTTCCGGCAGGCTACAGGTGCGCATCGCCACACCCAGACTGAAGATGTTTTCGCAGGCCTGCCGGGTAATATTGAGCACTTCATCCAGCGAGCGCCCAAGCTCGGCGGCGTGACCGGCAATTTTGTGCACCAGCGCCGTGCCGCCAATGCCGCGCGGCTGCTTGTTGTCTGGCAGCGCTATGTCATCACCAACAATCACCATCTCCACTTTTAACCCACGGCTGCGGGCCTTCTCAGCCGCCAGGCCAAAGTTGAGACGGTCGCCGGTGTAATTTTTAACAATCAGCAGGCAGCCGCGGTCGCCGGTCACGGCAACAATGGCGTTTAGCACCGCATCCACACTCGGCGAGGCAAACAGGTCGCCGCACACCGCCGCGGTCAACATGCCTTTGCCCACAAAGCCCACGTGCGCCGGTTCGTGCCCGGCACCGCCGCCGGAAATCACCGCTACGCGGCTTTTATCCCAGTCGCTGCGCGCCACCACGCGGATGGCCGGGTCAATATCGAGTTTAACGAGGTTGGCATACGGCGAGGAGAGGATAACGCCCTCAATGGCGTCGTTCACCAGGCTTTCGCGAGAGTTAAGAAAGAATCTGGACATAGGTTCCCTGTTGTAAGTAAGCCACAGCCAAAGCATAGCGCGTGCTGTGTGACGCGTCAGAATCAGAGCAATTTACGCAAGGCGAAACGTTGCTACTATCATATAATCCCTGTCATTCCTCAGGCACTCATCACTGCCGCAGCCATCGCGCAGACAAACAAAGGCTGCTATAACGCACTGTGCCTGAATGGACTGATACTACGCAAGGAAACCTGATAATGACTGCCCCACTGTTGATAGCACGCACCACCGAGAAACAACTCTTTTTACAGCCCGCCATGGCCAACCGCCACGGACTTATCACGGGTGCGACCGGTACCGGCAAAACCGTTACGCTGCAAAAGCTCGCGGAATCGTTCTCTGAGATTGGCGTGCCGGTATTTATGGCCGACGTTAAGGGCGACCTCACCGGTATTGCCGAAACCGGCGAGTCTTCTGAAAAACTCCAGGCACGCCTTGAGAAAATCGGCGTGACCGACTGGCAGCCGCACGCTAACCCGGTAGTGCTGTGGGATATTTTTGGCGAAAAGGGCCACCCGCTGCGCGCTACAGTCTCTGACCTGGGGCCGCTGCTGCTCTCGCGCCTGCTGAACCTTAATGACGTACAAAGCGGCGTGTTACAGATTATCTTCCGCGTGGCCGACGACCAGGGCCTGCTGCTGCTTGATTTTAAAGACCTGCGCGCTATCACCCAGTACATTGGCGATAACGCCAAATCCTTCCAGAACCAGTACGGCAACATCAGCAGTGCCTCTGTGGGCGCCATTCAGCGTGGCCTGCTGGCGCTGGAGCAGGAAGGCGCGCCGTACTTCTTTGGCGAGCCGATGCTTGATATCCAGGACTGGATGCGTACTGATGCCAACGGCAAGGGCGTTATCAACATCCTGGCCGCGGAAAAGCTCTACCAGATGCCAAAGCTGTACTCCGCAAGCCTGCTGTGGATGCTCTCTGAGCTTTACGAGCGCCTGCCGGAAGCCGGTGACCTCGACAAACCAAAGCTGGTGTTCTTCTTTGATGAAGCGCACCTGCTGTTTAACGACGCCCCGCAGGTACTGCTTGATAAGATTGAGCAGGTAGTGCGCCTGATTCGTTCTAAAGGCGTGGGCATCTATTTTGTGTCCCAGAACCCGTCTGATATTCCCGACAACGTGCTGGGGCAATTGGGTAACCGTGTACAGCACGCGCTGCGCGCCTTTACGCCAAAAGATCAGAAAGCGGTGAAAACCGCCGCCCAGACCATGCGCGCCAACCCGGCGTTCAACACCGAGACCGCCATTCAGGAGCTGGGTACTGGCGAGGCGCTGATTTCGTTTCTGGATGAGAAAGGCAGCCCGAGCGTGGTTGAGCGCGCGATGGTAATTGCGCCGTGCTCGCGTATGGGACCGGTGAGTGCAAGCGAGCGCAACGGCCTGATTAACAACTCAACCCTGTACGGCAAGTATGAAGACGCCGTTGACCGCGAATCCGCCTACGAGATGCTGCAAAAAGCGGCGCAGACTACGACTGAGCAAGCCAACGCCCCGCAGGCGAAAGGTAAAGAGGTGGCGGTTGATGACGGCATTCTCGGCGGGCTGAAGGATATTCTGTTCGGCACTACCGGCCCGCGCGGCGGTAAGAAAGATGGTCTGGTACAAAACGCGGCCAAAAGTGCCGCCCGCCAGATTACCAATCAGCTTATTCGCGGCGTGCTCGGCAACCTGATGGGCGGGCGTAAACGCTGATTGATGTTATCTTGCGAAAAGGCCGCTTGATGCGGCCTTTTTTATTACCCGCAGCACCCCACCCGCTAATTCAAAATTGCTGAACGAGATTTGCAGTTTTCCTTGCTAACAATTCTCATCTACCCATTTTATTATCCTGCCCATCGAGCGAGACAGCCGAAAAACCCGGACTGTGCGCAGGTTTATTAACGAACTGGCCGTTGGCCATCCGTCTTTCACGCTGGAGCAGTAAAATGAAAAAATTCGAAGATGTTGGCATTCTGGTGGCACGTATTCTGATGCCGATTCTGTTTATCGTTGCGGGCTGGGGCAAAATTACTGGTTATGAAGGCACGCAACAGTACATGCAGGCAATGGGCGTCCCTGGCGCGCTGCTGCCGCTGACCATCCTGCTGGAGTTTGGCGGCGGTATCGCTATCCTGCTGGGCTTTTTGACGCGTACTACCGCCATCTTTACTGCGGGCTTCACCCTGCTGACGGCGCTGCTGTTTCACACTAACTTCGCAGAAGGCGTGAACTCACTGATGTTCATGAAAAACATGACCATCGCCGGTGGCTACCTGTTACTGTTCTTTATGGGCCCAGGCAAATTCAGCATTGACCGCGTGCTCAATAAAAACTGGTAAGCCTTCTATACTCATTCTGAGTCCAACCCGGCCACTGCGCCGGGTTTCGCATTTGCTAAAAACAGGAGAGAGACATGGGACTGCTTGTTGACGGCGTCTGGCAGGACGCATGGTATGACACCAAATCTACCGGCGGGCGCTTTGAGCGCTCGGCAGCGGCGTTTCGCAACTGGTTAACGGCAGATGGCACGCCCGGCCCTTCTGGTGAAGGTGGTTTTGCGGCTCAAAAAAACCGTTACCACCTTTATGTCTCACTCGCCTGCCCGTGGGCGCACCGCACGTTAATCATGCGCAAACTCAAAGGACTGGAAGCCTTAATTCCTGTCTCAGTCGTTCACCCGTTGATGCTGGAAAACGGCTGGACCTTTGGCCGCGACTTCCCGGGCGCAACCGGTGATGCGCTGTATCACCACGACTATCTCTGGCAGCTCTACACCCAGGCTATGCCTGACTACAGCGGGCGTGTGACGGTGCCGGTACTGTGGGACAAAGAACGTAACACCATTGTCAGTAATGAGTCAGCAGAAATCATCCGCATGTTTAACAGCGCGTTTGATGCCCACGGCGCGCGCGCCGGTGACTACTACCCGCAGGCGCTGCGCCCAAAAATCGACGAGCTGAACGAGTGGATCTATAACACAGTGAATAACGGCGTGTACAAGGCGGGGTTTGCCACCAGCCAGCAGGCCTACGACGAAGCCGTAAAAGGTGTATTTACGTCACTGGCACGCCTGGAAGAACTGCTCGACCGCCACCGCTACCTTACCGGCAACAGCCTGACCGAAGCCGATATCCGCCTGTGGACCACGCTTGTGCGCTTTGACCCGGTCTACGTCACGCACTTTAAGTGCGACCGCTATCGCATTAGCGATTACCCGAATCTTTACGGCTTTCTGCGCGATATTTATCAGCTGCCGGGCATTGCAGAAACGGTGAATATCGACCACATCCGCAACCACTATTACCGCAGCCACAAAACCATTAACCCAACCGGCATTATCTCCACTGGCCCACACCAGGATCTGGATGCGCCACACGGCCGTGATGTCCGCTTCGGTTAACCTCGCGGCGGCGCTAGCCGCCCGCTCTCGCTTTTTACTTACCTGAACTATGCTTTAACTGCGCTCGCTTAAAAAACAAGTGATTAACCACGAAGGAGGGCGTAGATGAACTGGTATCTGGACGTCTTACACAACTATATCGGCTTTAACGGCCGTGCCCGCCGCACCGAATACTGGATGTTCATTGTGGTGAATATGGTGTTTATTTTCGTGCTGGGCGTAATAGACCGCCTGACTGGCTGGCGGCTGGTGGGTGCATGCGGCGTACTGACCACAGTCTACGGCGTGTTGATCTTTCTGCCGTGGTGGGCGGTGCAGTTCCGTCGCCTGCACGACACTGACCGCTCCGCCTGGTGGTGGCTGCTGCTCATCATCCCGGTTGTCGGCTGGATAATCATTATTCTGTTTAACTGCCAGCGCGGCACTGAGGGCGAGAACCGCTACGGCCCTGACCCGCTGGAAGCGCCGCCACCGCGCAGGCGTTTCAGCGCCCGTTAAACAGCTTTGGAATTTCGCGCAGGCACCAGGATTTGGCTTCGCCCATACTGTCACGACGCCAGGCCATGATGATGTCGATTTCTGAGGTGGATTCCGGGCTGACCACACGCAGGCGGCCTTCGGCGATATCGCGCTCCACCATCGGATAGGGCAGGGTGGCAACGCCAAGGCCTGCCAGCAGCGCCTGGCGCTTGTCTTCCATACTGCTGACCGTCATGCGCGGCTGCTTGTCGAGCAGTTGCACGGTGAGCACCGGCCGCTCGCGCGCGGTATCTGCTACCGCCACACCGCGGTATTTCACCCTTGTCACTTCAGACAGCGGTTCCGGCTCCTGATGGATAGGATGGTCAGGCGCCGCTACATACACGCTCATCATCTTGTACAATTTGCGTGAGTTAATTTCGGTTGAAGAGCGAAAGTGCAGATCCGGAGCAATAACGATATCGGCTTTGCCCTGCTCCAGGCGCTCCCAGGCCCCCGCCAGAACTTCGGTGAGGATAGAAAGCTGGGTGTCGGCCCTGGTGGCCAGCCGTTCAATGAGCGGATAAAACTCGGTAGGCGGCACCAGCGCCTCGGTAACGATAGTAAGGTGGGTTTCCCAGCCGCGCGCCAGCGCCTCGGCGTCGGTGGTGAGCTTGTCGGCCGCTTCCAGCAGCACACGACCGCGCTCCAGCAGCATACGCCCAACGTTGGTGAATTTGGTGCGGTGGCCGGAACGGTCAAACAAAACCACGTCCAGCTCTTCTTCAAGCTTTTGCATGGTATAGCTAAGCGCAGAAGGCACGCGTCCCAGCTCGTCCGCCGCCGCCGCGAAACTGCCGCGCCGGTCGATTGCATCCATGACGCGCAACGCTTCCAGCGTCAATGCTCTTTCTTTCGCCATTTCGCTCTCATTCAGTAATTTTGAATATACCGAGCAGATTAACTGGCTAACAATGCGCCGTCCAGTTACTTACCATTGAGAAGTGGAAAAAGGAGTTA
>JALAGK010000516.1 GCA_022712475.1 Enterobacteriaceae bacterium | reverse complement strand
GGTTGGCCGGACCATCCATCCAGGTCAGCGGTTGTTGTAACAGCGATAGTTTCAGGCCAGACATTGTGGGAACTCCTGCGTTGTGCAAATTTTTAACACTGTATCATGAGGTTTACAAAAGATGTCACCCTGTGCTGTCACTGGAATCTTCTGCTTTTTTATTCGTTATTTGCAATATCTTTATCGTTGTACCACGCTAAAGTACTGGCGTTTTCACGCCTGATCGAGAAAAACAGGAGTCTGAGATGTTAAAGAAAATAAGTGTGGTTGCGCTGCTGTTGGCAAGTGCAGGGGCGTGGGCACAGGGCGATATGATGACGGTCAGCGGCCTGGCAAACGGAGCGAACTCCAAAGCGGCCTTTGCCAAAATGACCGAGGGTCATAAGCTGCCGGAATGGGTTGCCAAAGGTGGTACGGGTTCACCCGCGAAATCGGTAAAACTGGGTAACGACACCTGGCAGGTGTTGTCTTCCTGCAAACCGCACGACTGTGGCGCAGAGCGCGTAGCCATCCTCTGGTCACCAGAGAAGAAAGAGATGACGGGCGTTTACTCCACGGTAAAAGAGGACAGCGCTGAAGAGAAACTGGTGTGGATGAACGTGAGCGACGACTTGTCTATTGATGGTAAAACCGTGCTGTTTGCCGCGCTGAGCGGCAGTCTGGAAAACCACCCGGACGCGTTTAACTACAAATAAGTGACGTTATGAGAGCCGCCTTCTGAGAAGGCGGCTTTTTTATGCCATCTGTTCAGACAGCACGCGATTGCGGGCAATAAAAAAGCGGAGCCTGGCTCCGCTTTTTTTAGTCGTGCTGCTTTCAGGCGGCTTCGACCTTACGCAGTGTCTCTTTATCCTTACGTGGTAACGGGCGGGTGGCCAGCTCCTCCGGTTCGAACTCATCAACGTTAATGGTACGCAGACGGCTGGCTTCTGCGGTACGCAGGATCTGCGCTTCTTCTGGCGTAATTTGCTCTTTTGCCAGCGCTTTTTCTGCCAGGATATCCAGGCGAGTAAATGGCAGGTTTTTACCGGCTGCTTTGCACAATTTGGCGTGAACAGGTTCAGCGGCCATGGTTTCCTGCAACGCCTGCTCAAGCTGACCGAACGGGTTGTGCTCGCTGGGTGTTAAGTACTGACCACGACCTATGCGTGAACGGGTTGCCGACGGCGTTTGCAGAATCTGCGCCAGCTTGTGGTCCAGCACGTCTGATGGGGCGCGGCAAGTGTGGCCCAGCGGGAAAATCACCACGCGCATGGCACCGGCAACAAAACGGTTCGGGAAATTGCGCAGCAGGTCATCAATGGCTTGCTCGGCCTGATGCAGAGCATCCTGAACGCCCCAGTGCAGCAACGGCAGGTCAGCTTCGTTGCGCCCTTCGTCTTCATAGCGCTTCAGTGCGGCAGACGCGAGGTAGAGCTGACTTAACACATCGCCGAGGCGCGCAGAGATACGCTCGCGGCGTTTCAGGCTACCACCGAGCACCGCCATAGACACATCTGACAACAGCGCCAGGTTGGCACTCAGGCGGTTAAGATGCTGATAGTAGCGGCGCGTAGCGTCACGGGTTGGCGTGGCACTGGTCAGGCCGCTCGTCAGGCCCAGCCAGAAACTGCGTACTTTATTGCTGCCGACGTGGCCGATGTGTTTAAACAGCAGCTTGTCGAAGGCATTGAGATCGTTATTCTGTGCAGCGGCCATTTCATCGAGCACATAAGGATGGCAGCGGATAGCGCCCTGGCCGAAGATCATCATGCTGCGGGTCAGGATATTCGCGCCTTCAACGGTGATGGCAATCGGTGCGCCCTGGTAGGCACGGGCAAGGAAGTTGCTTTCGCCAAGCATAATGCCTTTACCGCCGGTAATGTCCATTGCGTCAATAATGGCGCGCTGGCCGCGGTGGGTGCAGTGATACTTAACGATAGCCGACAGCACCGCAGGTTTTTCACCCTGCATAATGCCATAGGTAATTAGCGTTGCTGCCGCATCCATCACATAGGCGTTACCCGCAATGCGCGCGAGCGCTTCTTCGATACCTTCCATCTTACCAATGGAGATTTTGAACTGACGACGAATGCGGGCATAGGCACCGGTCGCCAGCGCCACGCTTTTCAGACCACCGGTGGCGTTAGACGGCAGCGTAATACCACGGCCTACCGACAGGCATTCCACCAGCATGCGCCAGCCCTGACCGGCCATTTTGGGGCCGCCGATGATGTAATCAATTGGGACAAACACGTCATCACCGCGGGTTGGACCGTTCTGGAACGGCACGTTCAGCGGGAAGTGGCGGGTACCTATTTCTACACCCGGTGTGCTGGTGGGAATAAGGGCGCAGGTAATACCCGGTGCTTCATCGTCACTGAGCAGGTGGTCCGGATCGTGCAGTTTAAACGCCAGCCCCAGCACGGTTGCGATAGGCGCGAGCGTGATGTAACGCTTGTTCCAGGTCAGGCGCATACCCAGCACTTGTTTACCTTCCCATTCGCCCATGCACACAACGCCAGTATCCGGAATAGCGCCAGCATCTGAACCGGCCTCAGGGCTGGTCAGTGCAAAGCATGGAATTTCTTCACCACGCGCCAGGCGCGGCAGGTAATGATCTTTTTGCTCTTCGGTGCCGTAGTGCTGTAGCAGCTCACCCGGGCCAAGAGAGTTGGGTACACCAACGGTAATCGCCAGAATACCGGACACGCCGGAGAGCTTTTGCAGTACGCGCGACTGAGCGTAAGGTGAAAACTCCAGGCCGCCGTACTCTTTTTTGATAATCATGGCGAAGAAACGGTGTTCTTTGAGATAAGCCCACAGCTCTGGCGGCAAGTCCGCCATTTCATGGGTAATCGCAAAGTCGTTTGCCATGCGGCAGGCTTCTTCTACCGGGCCGTCAATAAACGCCTGCTCTTCAGCGGTGAGTCGCGGTTGCGGATAGTTATGCAACTTATTCCAGTCCGGGTTACCGCGAAACAAATCGCCTTCCCACCAGGTGGTGCCTGCATCGATAGCTTCTTTTTCAGTGCGGGACATGGGCGGCATCACTTTACTGAACATCCGGAAAGCCGGGGCAGAAAGCAGAGATTTACGCAATGGGACAATATTGAGCGGTAACAACACAATCGCCAGCGGTAACAGCATCCACGGTGTCCAGAGACCGGCAGCGGCAAGCGCGACGGTCCAGACCAGCAGAACGACACTGCTCAATAGCAAATTTACCCGATGGTAAAAAAGGGC